>DASUHN010000131.1 GCA_036273495.1 Acidimicrobiales bacterium
TCCACGGGCTGCCCGAGACGTCGGTCAACGAGGTCCTCGAGTTCGAGGGCGGCACCCTCGGCCTCGCGCTGAACCTCGACGAGGAGTCGATCGGCGCCGTCGTGCTCGGCGACATCGAGCACATCGAGGAGGGCCAGCCGGCCCGCGCAACGGGCCGCATCCTCTCGGTCCCCGTCGGCGACGGGCTGCTCGGTCGCGTCGTCGACCCCCTCGGTCGGCCCGTCGACGGGCGCGGTCCCATCCAGGCCACCCAAGAGCGCCGCCTCGAGGTGCAGGCGCCGGGCATCGTCTCCCGGCAGCCGGTCACCGAGCCGCTGCAGACCGGCATCAAGGCCATCGACTCGATGACGCCGATCGGCCGGGGCCAGCGGGAGCTGATCATCGGCGACCGCAAGACCGGCAAGACCACCGTCGCCATCGACACGATCATCAACCAGGGCGGCCAGGGCGTGAAGTGCATCTACGTCGCCATCGGCCAGAAGGGCTCGACGGTGGCCCAGACCGTCGCCACCCTGCACGAGTACGGGGCCATGGAGTACACGGTGGTGGTCGCGGCCCCGGCCTCGGAGTCGGCGCCGTTCAAGTACCTGGCGCCCTACTCGGGCTGCGCCATGGGCCAGCACTGGATGGAGAACGGCCAGCACGCACTGATCGTCTTCGACGACCTGTCCAAGCAGGCCGAGGCCTACCGCCAGCTCTCACTGCTGCTGCGCCGCCCCCCGGGGCGCGAGGCCTACCCCGGCGACGTCTTCTATCTCCACTCCCGGCTCCTCGAGCGGGCCGCCAAGCTGAACGACGAGAACGGCGCAGGCTCGATGACCGCCCTTCCCGTCATCGAGACCAAGGCCGGTGACGTCTCCGCCTACATCCCGACCAACGTGATCTCGATCACCGACGGCCAGGTGTACCTGGAGTCCGACCTCTTCTATTCGGGCGTGCGGCCTGCGATCAACGTGGGCATCTCGGTGTCCCGCGTGGGGGGCGCCGCCCAGATCAAGGCCATGAAGTCGGTGGCCGGCACGCTCAAGATCGACCTGGCCCAGTTCCGCGAGCTGGAGGCCTTCGCCAGCTTCGGCTCCGAGCTGGACAAGGTGTCCCAGGCCCAGCTCGACCGGGGCTACCGGCTGACCGAGCTGCTGAAGCAGTCCCAGAACGCGCCCATGCCGGTCGAGGAGCAGGTCTTCTCGATCTACGCCGGCACCAACGGCTACCTCGACGACATTCCCGTCGGGGACGTGCGCCGCTTCGAGGCCGAGATGCTCGACTACCTGCGCACCCGCCACGGCGGGCTGCTCGACCACGTCCGCACCAGCAAGGAGATGCCCGCCAAGGAGCAGGTCGACGAGGCCCTGCAGGGCTTCAAGGGCGTCTTCCAGCCGACCGCAACGGCGGAGTAGCGAGGTTCGATGGCCGGAGGCCAGGAGCGGATCCTCCGTAGGCGGATCCGCAGTGTCCAGTCCACCAAGAAGATCACCCGGGCCATGGAGCTCATCGCCGCCTCGCGCATCGTGCGGGCCCAGCAGGCGATAGCCGCCGCCCGTCCCTACGTGGCGCAGATCCGCCAGGTCGTGGCCGACCTGGCGCGCGACCCCGAAGCCCGGCGCCATCCGCTCTACCGGGAGCCGGAGGAGGCCCGGCGGGCCGCCATCGTGGCCGTCACCGCCGACCGCGGCCTGGCCGGCGCCTACAACTCGTCGATCCTGCGGGCCACCGAGCGCATGATCCGCGATCACGAGTCCCGTGGCCTCGAGGTGATGCTCGTCACCACCGGCCGCAAGGCGCAGTCGTACTTCCGCTACCGGGGCCGGCCGCCCGAGGCGTCGTTCACGGGCTTCTCGGAGCGGCCCAGCTTCGAGGACGCCCGCCGGGTGGCGGCGGGGCTGATCGACGCCTACTCCGAGGGGAACATCGACTCGATCCAGCTCATCTACACCCGCTTCGTCTCACTGGGGTCGCAATCGGTGACCCGGCGCCAGCTCATCCCGTTGCAGGACCAGGACGGCGCCGAGGGAGAGGAGCCCACCAGCACAGTGGTCTACGAGTACGAGCCGGACGCGGAGGAGATCGTGGAGCGCCTGCTCCCCAGCTGGGTCGAGGCCGAGGTGCTGGCCGCCCTGCTGGAGGCGGCGGCGTCCGAGCAGGCGTCGCGCCAGCGGGCCATGAAGGCCGCCACCGACAACGCCGACGACCTGATAACCCGCCTCACCCGGGTCATGAACCGGGCCCGCCAGGACGCCATCACGACCGAGATCATGGAGATCGTGGGCGGGGCCGAGGCCCTGCGCCAGTCCGCCTCCGCCCGAGCCGAATGAACAGGAGACCGAGCCGATGACCACGCTTGCCGAACCGACCCAGACCTCCGAGGGCCGCACCCTGCGCGACGGCCGGGTGGTCGCCATCGCCGGCCCGGTCGTCGACGTCGAGTTCCCGCCCGATGCCCTGCCCGAGATCAACTTCGCCGTCGAGATGGACATCGAGCTCGAGGGCCAGACGACGACCGTCACCTCCGAGGTGGCCCAGCAGATCGGCGACGGCCGGGTCCGCTGCGTCTGCCTCAAGCCGACGGACGGCCTGCGCCGGGGCACCCCCGTGCGCAACACCGGCCGGGGCATCACGGTCCCCGTCGGGGACGAGGTGCTCGGCCACGTGTTCAACGTCATCGGGGAGCCGCTGGACGTGGAGTCGATCGGACGGGTCGAGGACCGGTGGGACATCCACCGCGACCCGCCCCCGTTCGACGCCCTCGAGCCCAAGGCCCAGATGTTCGAGACCGGCATCAAGGTGGTCGATCTGCTCGAGCCCTACGTGCAGGGCGGAAAGATCGGCCTGTTCGGCGGGGCCGGCGTGGGCAAGACCGTCATCATCCAGGAGATGATCCGCCGGGTGGCCGACCAGCACGGCGGGGTGTCGGTCTTTGCCGGAGTGGGGGAGCGCACGCGTGAGGGCACCGACCTCTGGCTGGAGATGCAGGAGTCCGGGGTGATCAACAAGACCGCCCTCGTCTACGGCCAGATGGACGAGCCGCCGGGCGTGCGCCTCCGCGTAGGCCTGTCGGCGCTCACCATGGCCGAGTACTTCCGCGACGTGAAGAACCAGGACGTGCTGCTGTTCATCGACAACATCTTCCGCTTCATCCAGGCCGGGTCCGAGGTGTCCACCCTCCTCGGGCGCATGCCGTCCGCCGTGGGCTACCAGCCGACCCTGGCCGACGAGATGGGCGAGCTCCAGGAGCGGATCACCTCGACCCGGGGCCGCTCGATCACCTCGCTGCAGGCCGTCTACGTGCCCGCCGACGACTACACCGACCCGGCGCCGTTCACGACCTTCACCCACCTCGACGCCACCACCGAGCTGTCCCGCGACATCGCCGCCCTCGGCATCTACCCGGCCGTGGACCCGTTGTCATCGACGTCGAACATCCTGACGACGGAGGTGGTCGGCGAGCGCCACTACGCCGTGGCCCGCCGGGTGCAGGAGGTGCTGCAGCGCTACCGGGAGCTGCAGGACATCATCGCCATCCTCGGCATCGACGAGCTGTCGGAGGAGGACCGGGTCACGGTGGCCCGGGCCCGCAAGGTGCAGCGCTTCCTGTCGCAGCCGTTCTTCGTGGCCGAGGTGTTCACCAACCTGCCCGGTATCTACGTGCCGGTGTCGGAGACAGTGGAGTCCTTCGAGGCTCTGGTCAACGGTGAGATGGACGAGGTGCCCGAGCAGGCCTTCCTCAACGTCGGCGGGGTCGAGGGCGTGCTCGAGAAGGCCCGCCAGCTCCAGGGCGAGTAGGAGCGACCGCCCGTGGCCACCACCCACGTCGAGATCGTCGCCCCCGAGCGCAATCTGTTCTCGGGCGAGGCGGAGATGGTCGTCTGCCGCGCCGAGGGCGGGGACATCGCCTTCCTGGCCGACCACATGCCCTACCTGGCGGCGCTCGAGGCGGGTGAGATCCGGGTCGACCTCGAAGGAGGGGCCCAGGAGCGCTTCGTGGTGAGTGGCGGCTTTGTCCAGGTCCACGACAACCGGGTGATCATGCTCGTGGTCGAGGGGGGCGAAGAGACTCCCGTGCCCACCGACGTCGCCGCCACCGACTCGACCTAGGCGCCCCGCCCTTGCCCCGTGTCCGGCTCGGCGTGGTCCTCCTGGTCCCCGAGCCGGTCGCCGCCGAGATCAACGGGCTGCGCCGTGGGCTCGGGGACGGGACCCTGGGCCGCATCCCCGCCCACCTCACCCTCGTCCCGCCGGTCAACGTGGCCCTCGACCGCGTCGACGAGGCCGGCGACGTGCTCCGCACCGCGGCGGCCGGGTGCCCGGCGCCCCTCGAGCTGACCCTCGGCCCCGCCGTCACCTTCTGGCCGGTCACCCCGGTCATCTACCTGGAGGTGGGGGGCGCCCTCTCCGAGCTGCACGCTCTGCGGGACCGGGTCTTCCGCGATCCCCTGGCCCGCCCCCTCACCTACGACTTCGTCCCCCACGTCACCCTGGCCGACGAGGTCCCCGGCGCCGAGCGCATCGAAGCCGCCGTCCGGGCCCTGGCCGACTACGCCCGGACAGTGCCGTTCGAGAGCCTCCACCTGCTCCGGGAGGGCCCGGGCCGGGTGTGGGAGCCCATTGCCGAGGTCCCCCTGGCCCCGCCCCGCGTGGTCGGCCGCGGCGGCCTCCCGCTCGACCTGACCGTCTCGTCGCATCCCGACCTGACCGTCTCGGCCCGCCTCGGCGGCCCGGACACGGTCGCCGTCACCGCCCGCCGCCAGGGCCAGGCCGTCGGTGTCGCCTCGGCGCTCCTGACCGCCCGGGCGGGGTCTGCCCCCGACGCGGCGTGGCTCCTCGGGGTGGACGTCGCCGTCCCGGCCCGGCGCACCGGGGTCGGCGCCCGTCTGGTGGCCGAGCTGGCCGCCGCCCTGCTCGAGCGGGGCGTGGAGGTCCTCCTGGTGCCGGCGCCGGGGCCTTCGGCCGCCGGCTTCCTCGAGCGGATGGGCTTCAGGCCCCGTTCGGCGGACGTCTGGGCCCGCCGGCTGTAGGTGGCCGCGCCGTCCCGAGCGGAGCGGGGACGGGAGCCCCCCGCGAAACATAAAACCGCGTGCCGTATATGAAAATTCATATACGGCCGGATTTCGCCCGGCAGAGTGGTACGAGCTGCACGCTCGGTGGAGGATTTCGGGTAACTCTCGGACTGTTGGCCGCCATTCGCCCGGTTTCCCACCTGTCGTATGTGACGATTCACATACGACACGAGATTTCAATAATCGGGGTGCCCGGGGGGAGGGCGGCGGCCCGCCGGAACCGGCCTGGTCCTAGGAGAAGTCGACCAGGCTGAACTCCTGGAGCTTGGTAAGCCGGTGCCAGGCCTCGACCAGGCGGACGGTGCCGGAGCGGGAGCGCATCACCAGCGACTGGGTGGCGACCCCGCGGTCGCGCTCGTAGCGCACACCGCGGAGGAGATCCCCGTCGGTCACCCCCGTGGCGGCGAAGAAGCAGTTGTCCCCGGCCACCAGGTCGTTGGTGGTGAGGACCCGCTCGACGTCGTAGCCGGCTGCGACCGCCGCCCGGCGCTCCGACTCGTCCCGGGGCCAGAGCCGGCCCTGCAGCTCCCCGCCCATGCACTTGATGGCGGCGGCGGCCAGGACGCCCTCGGGCGTGCCGCCGATGCCGAACAGGATGTCGGCGCCGGCGCCGGGCCACGCCGTCGACATGGCCCCCGCCACATCCCCGTCCGGGATGAGGCGGATGCGGGCCCCCGCATCCCGGATCTCGGCGATCAGGTCCTTGTGGCGGTCGCGATCCAGCACCACCGCCGTCAGGTCCCGGACCGGCACCCCCTTCGCCTTGGCCACGGCCTCGAGGTTGTGCGAGGCCGAATCGGCGAGGTCGACGCTGCCGACCGCCTCCGGCCAGACCGCCAGCTTCTCCATGTAGACGCACGGGCCGGGATCGAACATGGTGCCCCGCTCGCTGGCCGCGATCACCGCCAGGGCGTTGGGCCGGCCGAGGGCGGTGGGGGTGGTCCCCTCGATCGGGTCGACGGCGATGTCGATGACCGGTGGGGAGCCGTCACCCACCCGCTCACCGTTGTAGAGCATCGGGGCCTCGTCCTTCTCCCCCTCGCCGATGACCACGACGCCGTCCATGCTCACCGTCTGGAGCATCACCCGCATGGCGTCCACGGCGGCGCCGTCGGCGCCCTCCTTGTCCCCCCGCCCCATCCAGCGCCCCGCCGCCATGGCCGCGGCCTCGGTCACCCGGACCAGCTCCATGGCCAGGTTGCGGTCCGGTGTCCTGTCCTCGCTCATGGCCGGGACGATACCCAGGCCGGGAGGACCGCTCAGGCGGCGGGCCAGTTACCGAAGGGCCGCAGCCACCACCGCCGGCGGGTGGGGGTGACGTCGTCGACTCCGTCCAGATAGGGCGCGGGATCGGGCGCCGGCGGACGGGACATCCGCTCGGCCGGGGGCCGGGCCATCCGCTCGGCGGGGGGGCGGCCGGCCGGCACCGGCACGGGGCGGGGCACCCGTTGGATCGGCTGCGGCGCCGGGGTGGGACGTGGCTCCTGGGGCGGGGCCGGGGCCCGGGGTGCCGGGACTGTCGTGGGGACCGGGGCCGGCGGGACGGCCATCAACGACGGGGCGGGGGCAGCAGCCGGGGGGGCGGAGGCCGCGGCCGGCGGGGCGGAGACGGAGGCCGGCGGGGCGGAGACGGAGGCCGGGGCGGGGATCGGAGGAGGAGCGGGTGCCGGGGGCACCAGACCCCGCCGGCCGTCCTCCACGATCAGGCGCGCCTCGGTGGTGGCCACCGCCCGGATCCGCTCGGCCTCGGAGCGGGCCTCACGCAGGAGGCGGGTGACGGCCTCGGCGGCGGACTGGCGCATCTCCGCCGCCTCGCGCTCGGCCCGGGCCACCGTGGCGGCGGCGTATTCCATGGCGTCGGACCGGATGCGGGCGGCGTCGTGGCGGGCCACGGAGATGGCCCGCTCGATGATGGCCTCCGCCTCCTCCTCGGCCTCGCCCATCCACTCGAGGATCTCGTTCTCAGCCGCGGTGTACAGCTCGATCATCGCCCGCCCAGGGTAACGACGGGCGGTTCGTCCCTGGTGAATGGTCGGCGGGGTTACCGTCGGGGCATGTCGGAGCGCGTGCTCAGCGCCCGGCTCTGCGCCCGGGGCCGGGTGATTGCCGACGCCCAGCTGTCCCCCGACGGCAGCCTGGTGAGCGCGGTCGTGCGCACGACGGGCCGGGCCGAGCTGGTCGTCGTGCCGGCGGGCGGCGGGGCCGAGCTGGTGCTGTCCGGGGAGCCGGACGTGGCCGGGGCCCACCCCTCGGGGGGCGGGGGCCACTGCTGGACCCCGGACGGGGCCGGTCTCGTCTACGTGGGCCGGGAGGGCGGCCTCTGGCGGGTGCCCGCCGGCGGCGGGAGCGCCGCCCGGGTGGGCCCGGCCCGGTCGGGCGAGGAGGAGGGTCCGCCGGTCTGGAGCCCGGCGGTCTCGCCCGACGGCGCCACCCTGGTCTGGGTCGAGGACGGGCGCCGGGTCGTGGCGGCGCCGCTGGACGGGGCGGGCCCGCCGACGCTCCTGACCGAGCCCGAGCCCGACTTCGCGATGGACCCGGTGGTCTCCCCGGACTCCGCCCGGGTGGCGTGGGTGGAGTGGGACGTCCCCGCCATGCCCTGGGACTCGAGCCGGGTGGTCGGGGACGACCTCCGGACGGGCCGGCGCCGGGTGGTGGCGGGCGGGGAGGGGGTGGCGGTCCAGCAGCCCCGCTTCGGCCCGGGTGGGCGCCTGGGGTGGGTGAGCGACGCGACCGGGTGGGCCAACGTCTGGGCCGAGGGGGAGGGGGGCGGCCCGGCCCGGCCCGTGCTGGAAGAGGCGTTCGAGCACGCCGAGGCGGCGTGGGGGCCGGGGCAGCGGTCGTGGTGCTGGAGCCCGGACGGGGGGGCGGTGGGGGCGTGCCGGAACGAGGGTGGCTTCGCCCGGTTGGTGGTGGCGGCGGCCGGGGCCCGGGAGGGCGGGCCCGAGGTCC
>DASUHN010000132.1 GCA_036273495.1 Acidimicrobiales bacterium
GGTGAGCGCCTCGTCGGTGAGCGCCTCGTCGGTGAGCGCCTCGTCGGTGAGCGCCTCGTCGGTGAGCGCCCCGTCGGTAACCGGCTCCTGCTCGGCCGCCCCGCCGCGCCGGCGCCGCCGGGCCTCGGACTGGCGCTGGCCGGCCACCCGGCGGGCCCGCCGCTCGGCCAGCTCCGCCGCCTGGTGGGCGCGCATCCGCGCCAGGCGGTCCTCGGGCAGCCGGCTGACGATCACCGTCACGTGGCAGGTGCGCTTGCGGATGCGCGTGGCCCGGCCCCGGGCCCGGGGCCGCCAGCGCTTGATGGTGGCGCCCTCGTCGGCGTAGCAGGTCGACACGTAGAGCTCTTCGGGGTCCATCTCGTCGTTGTGCTGGGCGTTGGCCACGGCCGACGCCAGCAGCTTGGCGACGGGGATGGCGGCGTCGCGGTCGCAGAAGCGCAGGATCTCGGCGGCGCGCTCGACGTCGCGGCCCCGGATCAGGTCGAGAACCTCACGCACCTTGTACGCCGACATCCGGCTGTAGCGGAGGACGGCGCGGGTGCCCTCGATCTCGTTGGTCTTGAGGCCCGGCATCAGCGCCTCCCGGCCCGTTCCTGGCCGGCGTGGTAGCGGAACGTGCGGGTGGGCGCGAATTCCCCGAGCTTGTGGCCCACCATCGACTCGGTGATGTACACCGGCACATGCTTGCGCCCGTCGTGCACGGCGATGGTGTGACCCACCATGTCGGGGATGATCGTGGACCGGCGGGACCAGGTCTTGATCACGCGCTTCTCGTTGCGGGAGTTGAGATCGTCGACCTTCTTGAGCAGGTGGTCGTCGACGAAGGGACCCTTCTTCAGGCTGCGGGGCATCGCGTCTCCTTCGCCTACTGCCGCCGGGCACCGCGGGTGCGGCGGCGGCGGACGATCAGCTTGTCGGACTCCTTGTGACGGGCCCGGGTCCGGCCCTCCGGCTTGCCCCACGGGCTGACCGGATGCCGGCCGCCCGAGCTCTTGCCCTCGCCGCCGCCCAGCGGATGGTCGACCGGGTTCATGGCCACGCCGCGGGTCTGGGGCCGGACGCCCTTCCACCGGTTGCGACCGGCCTTGCCCAGCGAGACCAGGCTGGCCTCGGCGTTGCCGACCTCACCGACGGTGGCCCGGCAGTCGATCGAGACCCGGCGCATCTCGGTGGAGGGCAGGCGCAGGGTGGCGAAGACACCCTCCTTGGCGACCAACTGCACGCTCATCCCGGCCCCCCGGGCGATCTTGCCCCCGGCGCCGGGCTTGAGCTCCACGTTGTGCACGGTCGACCCGACCGGGATGTACCGCAGCGGCAATGCGTTACCGGGCCGGATGTCGGCCCCCTGGCCGCTCTGCAGCACGTCCCCCACCCCGACCCGGGCGGGGGCCAGGATGTAGCGCTTCTCCCCGTCGTAGTAGTGGAGCAGGGCTATGCGGGCGTTGCGGTTGGGGTCGTACTCGATCGACGCCACCTTGGCGGGCACGCCGTCCTTGTCGCGCTTGAAGTCGACGATGCGGTAGCGCTGCTTGTGGCCGCCGCCGCGGTGGCGGGCCGTCTTGCGGCCGTAGCTGTTGCGGCCGCCCGTGGACGGCTTGGGCTCGACCAGGCTCCGCTCAGGGCGCGCCCGGGTGATCTCGGAGAAGTCCGAGACGGTCTGGAAACGGCGACCGGGGCTGGTTGGCTTGCGCTTGCGAAGGGGCATGGCTCTGGATCCGTCAGCTCTCGAACAGCTCGATGCGGTCGTCTCCGACCAGGGTCACGATGGCGCGCTTGGTGTCGGCGCGCTTGCCGAAGGTGGATTGGCGCCGGTTCCGCTTGCGCTTCCCCTTGCGGTTGAGGGTGTTGACCTTGCCGACCCGGACGCCGAAGACGGTCTCCACCGCCTGGCGGACCTGGGTGCGGTTGGCGTCGGGATGGACCTCGAACACGTACACGCCGCGGTCCAGAAGCGCGTACGACTTCTCGGACACGACGGGACGGAGGATCACGTCCCGGGGATCGGCCAGGGTGCTCACTCGGATGCCTCCTCGTCAGCAGCGGCGTCTCGGGGAGCGGCCGGATCGGCCGCGGCGGGCGGGGTGGGGGCTGCCTCAGCCGGGGCGGCGGTGGCGGGTGCCGGTGCGGCGGTGTCGGGCGCCGGTACCGGTGCCGGTGGAGCGGACGACGCCGCGGAGGCGGCGACCGTCTCCCCGAGCCCGCCCGGCAGGGTGGCGGAGCTGAACACGACCCAGTCGGCGCAGAGCACGTCGTAGGCGTTGAGCTCGGCCCCGAGGAGCACGTGGACGTGGGGCAGGTTGCGGAACGAGAGGGTGGCGGCGTGGTCGTCCGGGGCCACGACCACCAGCACCTTCCCGGCGTCGACTCCGAGGGTGGCCAGCAGCCCCAGGGCGTCCTTGGTGCGGGCCCGGTCGATGCCCCAGGACTCCACGACCGCGACCTGGCCCTGGGCCGCCCGGTCGGAAAGGGCCGAACGCAGGGCCAGAGCGACCATCTTCTTCGGCGTCTTCTGCTTGTAGGAGCGGGGCTTCGGCCCGAGGGCCACGCCGCCTCCGGTCCAGTGCGGGGCGCGGGACGAACCCTGGCGGGCCCGCCCGGTGCCCTTCTGGCGCCACGGCTTGGCGCCCCCACCGTTGACCTCGGCGCGGGTCCGGGTGCTCTGGGTGCCCGACCGGGCGGCCGCCAGCTGGGCGGTCACCACCTGGTGCATCACCGGCACGTTCGGCTGGATCCCGAAGGTCTGGGCGTCGAGGGCATGGGTGGCCACGACGGTTCCGTCGGACTTGCGCAGGTCCACGGAGGGACTGGAGACGGGACTGGTGGCCATGGTCAGGTCCCCTTCACCGCGTCGCGGATCAGGACCAGACCGCCCCGGGGCCCGGGAACCGATCCTTTGAGGAGCAGGAGGTCGCGCTCGGCGTCCGCCTGGACGACCTGCAGCCCGAGAGTCGTCACCCGTTGGGCGCCCATCCGACCGGCCATCCGGGTGCCCTTGAAGACCCGGGCCGGTGTGGCGCACGCCCCGACCGAGCCCGGCGCCCGGTGCTTCTTGTGGTTTCCGTGGGAGGCGCCCTGGCCCTTGAAGTTGTGGCGCTTCATCCCGCCGGCGAAGCCCTTCCCCTTGCTGACCGCGGTCACGTCGATGCGGTCCCCGGGGGCCAAGAGGTCGACCTTCAGCTCCTGGCCGACCTCGAACCCGCTCACGTCGGCCAGGCGCAGCTCGACCAGGCGCCGCCCGGGATCGACCCCCGCCCGTCTGAGGTGGCCGCTCTCCGGCTTGTTCAGGGTGTCGGCCCGGCGGGTTCCGTAGGTGACCTGGAGAGCGGCGTAACCGTCCCGCTCGGGAGTCTTCACCTGCACCACGCGCAGTGGCGAGACGCGAACGACCGTGACCGGGATGGCCCGGTTCTGGTCGTCCCAGACCTGGGTCATGCCGACCTTCTCACCGACGATCGCCTTGGTTGCCATTTCGATGCGGCCTTCTCGTCCTGCCTGTGCGTTCAGTGGTCCGTTGCACACGAAAACTCCGCTCGGGCGGGCCCGAGCGGAGCGCTCGTCTGGTTTGCCGGGCCGTGCCCCGGAGGGCGGTACCCGGACATCTCTTGGTCCGATTGGGCGGGGACCCGGAGGCCCCTACCGAACCGGGGGATTATAGCGACTCAGCTGGGGGCGGGCCCAGGCCCTGACGGGCGTGCCGGCCCTGGCCCAACCCGCCCGGTCAGGCCTGCTGGATCTTGATCTCGATGTCGACGCCGGCGGGGAGGTCCAGGCGCTGGAGGGAGTCCACCGTCTTGGGCGTGTGTTCGACGATGTCGAGAAGACGCTTGTGGATCCTCATCTCGAAGTGCTCCCGCGAGTCCTTGTACTTGTGGGGGGAGCGGATGACGGTGTAGCGGTGCTTCTCGGTCGGCAGAGGGACCGGGCCCCGGATCTTGGCCTGGGTGCGCAGCACCGTCTCCACGATCTTCTTGGTCGACTGGTCGATGACCTCGTGGTCATAGGCCTTGAGCCGGATCCTGATCCTCTGCTTGGCGCCGTCGGCCATCCCTGTCTCCCTCGGCTACTTGAGGATCTTGGTGACCACGCCCGAGGCCACGGTGCGCCCACCCTCGCGGATGGCGAAGCGCAGGCCCTCGTCCATGGCGATGGGCTTCTGCAGCTCCACGGTGATGGTGGTGTTGTC
>DASUHN010000133.1 GCA_036273495.1 Acidimicrobiales bacterium
CGACGCCGGACTGGCCCAGATCCCCGGGCTCTCGACCGCGGAGCGGGCCGCCCTCGACGGAGGACCGGCGGGAGCGGCTGCGGTGTCCCGCTATCTGGTCCAGTTCGGGGTGCTGAGATGGTGAGGCGGCTCCTGGTCCGCGCCGTCCTCGGGGTGGTGGCCGCGGTGACGGTGGGCGCCGGCCTCGGCGGGTGTGGGGGGGCCGCGACGCTCACCGCCTACGCCAACTTCCCCGACGTCTCCGACCTGGCGGTGGGGGCGCCCGTGCAGATGGCCGACATCAACATCGGATCGGTGCGGCAGATCACACTGGTCCCGACGGTGTCGGGGCTGGAGGCGCGGGTGCGCATGGCCATCGACCGCTCCGCCGACGTGCCCGTCCAGGTGACGGCGGAGGTGCAGCGCACGACGATCCTGGGGGAGCGGGTGGTCAGCCTGGTGCCCGCCGCCGGCGTCGGTTCGTCGGGCCCGCTGCTGGCCGACGGGACGCAGATCCGGGACACCAAGGTGGTGCCGGACCTGGAGCAGCTGGTGAAGGGGGGGACCCAGGTGTTCGCCCCGATAAGCGCCAGCGCCTTCGGCGCCCTGGTGCAGGCGGGCGGGCAGGGCCTCGGAGACCAGGCGGCGTCGCTGCACCGCCTCCTCGGAGACCTCGACGCGATCAGCACCGCCTACGCCGGGCAGTCGGGCACCATCCGGTCGCTGATCGCCTCGCTGGACCAGCTGTCGTCGGCCACCGCGCCCGACGCCGCCGCCTCGGCCCAGGCGGTGGGCAATCTGGCCCGGACGACGACGATCCTGGCCCAGCAATCCCAGCGCTTCAACGACCTGTTGACGGCCCTCAACAGCCTGTCGGTCCAGGGCCGCAGCCTCCTCGAGACCTACCTGCCCCAGATCGGGGTCCAGCTCACCGGCGTGGCCGCCGCCACCCATGCCATCGCCGCCGAGCAGGACGCTCTCGGCCAGCTTCTCGTCTACCTCAAGGGCCACAACGTGTCGGTCTCCAAGGCCGTGGTCGGGCGGTTCGTCCAGGTGCTCGACGACATCGTCGTCTGCGGCGTGCCTGCCGGCGGCAGCGACAGCACCCCGGCAGGGAGCTGCGGGCCATGAGGCTGACCCGGCCCATGCTCGTGAACCTGGTCGTGTTCCTCACGATCGCCGTGGTCCTGGTCGTGCTCGGGATCGTCAACCTGCTCGGCAACCCGCTGCGGAGCCACACCGAGATCTCGGCCGTATTCCCGGACGCCTCCGGTCTCCACTCCGGGTTCGACGTCACGTTGGACGGCGTCGACGTCGGGGTCGTCAGCGACGTCCAGCTGGCGGCCCACGGGGTCAGGGTCGTGCTCCGCCTCGATCCCGGGGTGAAGGTGCCGGGTGACGTCGTGGCATCGGTGGACCTGGCCAACGCCCTCGGCGAGCAGCAGATCGACCTGGTGCCCGCCCGCGGCGGCCGGGCCCCGGCCCTGCACGACGGGGCCGTTGTACCGGTCAACCCCAACGGCCTGCCGGCCAGCGTGGGGCGCCTGGTCCAGGTGGCCACCCAGCTGTTCGACGCCATCCCGCCGGGGGATCTCAACTCCGTGCTCCACGAGCTGGCGCTGGCGCTGCAGGGGCGGGGCGCGGACCTCCGCACGATCAACGACGCCGGCCGGACCTTTGCCCAGGAGTTCCTCGCCTACCAGACCCAGTTCGAGCAGCTGCTCAGCAACGCCCCGCCCGTGCTCGACGCCGTGAGCGCGTCCGGACCCCAGCTGCAGGCCGCCCTCGCCAACACCGCCGTGCTCCTCCAGGTTCTGGCTGACCGCCGCACCGAGCTGGCCAACGCCATCGGGCAGGGTTCCACCGCCGCTCAGGACCTCCTGACCATCGGCACGACCGAGCTGCCGAACCTGGCGTGCCTGATCCACGACTTCTCGGAGCTGACCGTCAACCTTGCCCAGCCCGCCAACCTGTCCAACCTCAACACCAGCCTGCTGACCAACAACTACTTCTTCGGCGCCGTGGACGGGGTCAGCCGGCCCGGCCCGGCCGCCAGCCTCTATCCCGGGGATCCGGCCCGCAGCGGCCAGTACTGGCTGCGGACCCGCCTGCTGTTCCCTCCGGCGCAGCCGGCGGCCAGCCAGTACTCAGCCCCGAAGAGCCTGCCGACGACGCGCCCGGGGGCGGGATGCCAGACCGAGCTGGGCAACGGCGTCGGCCCCGCCACCCAGGCCCACCCGTCCCCGCCCGGACCGGGCGGCGCCGTCGTCCCCCCGCCTGCTGCGGCCTCGGTCGTGAGGGGCGGGCAGCCCGACCCGGCCGGGGAGACGGCGGCATTCCGGGTACCCGCCGGGACGGGCCCCGGCGGGCCGACGGGGTCGTCGGAGTGGCTCATGGTCCTCGGAGCGGTCCTCGCCGGGGGGCTGGGCTGGTTCGCGCGCCTGGCCGCTCCCGCCGATCCGGTGCGGCGCGTCCGGCGGGGACGGAACCGGGACAGGATGGGACCGTGACCGAGACCGAAGTCCTGGCCGAGGAGCGCCCCCGGGCGGGGGATGCCGACCCGGCCGCATCGAAGGCGCCGGCCCTGGGCCGGACCGGCATCCTCCTGGGGCTGGTTTCGGGGGTGGCCCTGGCCGGCCTCGGCGGCTCGATCGCCTTCGGCGTCATGTGGGGCCACGACCGGAGCGCGGCGTCCGACCAGGCCGCGGCGCGCAACACGGCGTCGGAGTTCCTTCTCGACCTCACCAACTTCGGGCCCAAGACCCTCGAGTCCGACTTCTCCCAGATGCAGCGGATGGCCACCGGGAAGTTCGCCACCCAGGCCCGCCAGACCCTGGCTCCCAACCTGCGCAGTCAGCTGATCGCGGCCCAGGTGCAGACCCAGGGGCACATCCAGCACCTGTGGATCCAGTCCTACTCCGGTGACGCGTCCAGCTTCTTCGCCGAGGTCGACCAGACCTTCCGCAACAACAAGAGCCCGGCCGTGCGCTCGGACACGCTGCGGGTCGAGGTAGACCTGTCCAAGGTCGACGGCCAGTGGAAGGTGGCCCAGGTCACGACCATCGGGTCGGGCACGACTCCGGGGGCCACGCCCGGGGGGTAGGAGCCGCTACAGGCTCGGCGCCCACGCCGGCCGGCGGGATTCGAAGGCGGTGATGTCGGCTTCGTGGCGGAGGGTGAGACCGATGTCGTCGAGGCCGTTGAGCAACCGGTACTGGGTGAACTCGTCGAGGGGGAAGGACGCCTCGATACCGACTGCGGGTGCAGCCACCACCAGGCGCTCGACATCGACCATCAGCTCGAGGTCGGGGTTGGCGGTGACGGCGTCGAGCAGGGCCCGGCCCGTCTCCCCGTCGACCTGCACCGGCACCAGGCCGGCCTTGGTGCAGTTGGTGCGGAATATGTCCCCGAACCGGGGCGAGATCACCGCCTTGAACCCGTAGTCCATCAACGCCCACACCGCATGCTCCCGCGACGAGCCGGTGCCGAAGTTGGGCCCGGCCACGAGGAACACCGCCCCGGCGTGCTCGGGACGGTTCAGCACGAAGTCGCGCTCGTCCCGCCACTCGGCGAACAGCCCGGCCCCGAACCCGGTCCGCTCCACCCGCTTGAGCCAGTCGCTCGGGATGATCTGGTCGGTGTCCACGTCCGAGCGGTCGAGCGGTACGGCCTTTCCCTGGAGCACCTTGACGGCTTCCATGTGACGGTCTCCTTCAGCCCAGGTCCGACGGCACGGAAAAGTGGCCGGTCACCGCCGTGGCCGCCGCCACGGCCGGAGACACCAGGTGGGTCCGGCCCCCCCGCCCCTGGCGGCCCTCGAAGTTGCGGTTCGACGTCGACGCGCACCGCTCCCCGGGCGCGAGCTTGTCGGGGGTCATGGCCCGGCACATCGAGCAGCCCGCCTCCCGCCACTCGAAGCCCGCCGCCGCGAAGACCCGGTCGAGCCCCTCGGCCTCAGCCTGCGCCTTGACCTGGCGGGAGCCGGGGACGACCAGGGCCCGCATGCCGGCGCGCACGCTGCGCCCCTGGAGCACGGCGGCGGCCGCCCTCAGGTCCTCGATGCGCGAGTTGGTGCACGATCCGATGAACACCGTGTCGACGGGGATGTCGCGGATGGCGGTGCCGGCGGCCAGGCCCATGTAGGCCAGCGCCCGTGCCGCCGCCTCCCGCTCCGAGGGCTCCAGGAACGAGTCGGGATCGGGCACGGCGCCGTTGATCGGCACGACCTGGCCCGGATTGGTGCCCCACGAGACATGGGGAACCAGGGCGGCGGCGTCGAGCACGACCTCCTTGTCGAACGGCGCGCCGGCGTCGGTGGCCAGCGACCTCCAGTCCTCGAGGGCCTGCTCCCACGCCCGGCCCGACGGGGCGTAGGGACGGCCCTCCAGGTAGGCGAACGTGGTGTCGTCGGGGGCGATCATCCCGGCGCGCGCCCCGCCTTCGATGCTCATGTTGCACACCGTCATCCGCCCCTCCATGGACAGGGAGCGGATGGCCGAGCCCCGGTACTCGATGACGTAGCCCATGCCGCCCCCGGTGCCGATGCGGCCGATGACGGCGAGGATGACGTCCTTGGCGGTCACGCCCGCGGGCAGCTCCCCCTCCACGGTCACCGCCATGGTCCCGGGGCGGCGCTGGGGCAGGGTCTGGGTGGCGAGGACGTGCTCGACCTCGCTGGTTCCGATCCCGAACGCCAGGGCCCCGAAGGCGCCGTGGGTCGAGGTGTGGCTGTCCCCGCAGACCACAGTCATGCCCGGCTGGGTGAGGCCCAGCTCGGGTCCCATGACGTGGACGATGCCCTGGCGGGCGTGGCCCATCGGGTAGACGGTGATGCCGAACTCGGCGCAGTTGGCGGCCAGCACCTCGAGCTGGCGGGCGGAGACGGGATCGGCCACCGGCTTGTCGATGTCGGTGGTGGGGACGTTGTGGTCCGCCGTGGCCACGGTGAGGTCGGGGCGGCGCACCTCGCGCCCCGCCATGCGCAGGCCGTCGAAGGCCTGCGGCGAGGTGACCTCGTGGACCAGGTGGAGGTCGATGTAGAGGACGTCGGGCTCACCCTCGGCGGCGTGGACCACGTGGCGGTCCCATACCTTCTCGGAGAGGGTGCAGGCCGAGCTCATGCCCGGCTCCCAGGCTTCGACTCCCACATCGTGGGAGTAAGATCCCATGTCATGGAACAGAGTCTAAGCGGGGTGGGGGTCCTCGACAAGGCCGCCGCCCTGCTCGAGGCCCTCGCGGGCGGGCCCCGCCCGCTGACGGCGCTGATGGAGGTCACCGGCCTGCCCCGGGCCACGGCCCACCGCCTGCTGGTGGCGATGGAAGGGCTGGGGTGGGTGGGGAGGGGAGAAGGCGGCTTTGCCCTCGGGGGTGGGCTGGCCCGGCTGGGAGCGGCGGCGCTGGCGGGCCCCGCGCTGGCGGAAGTGGCCCGCCCCGCCCTCGAGGACCTGCGAGGCGGCACGGGGGAGAGCGTGCAGCTGTACCTGCCCCGCGGGGAGCAGCGGGTCTGCGTGCTGGCGCTCGAGTCCCCTCACAGCCTGCGCACGATCGTCCCGGTGGGGGCGGTGCTGCCGATGGACCGCGGGTCGGCGGGGGCGGTGCTGCGGGACGAGGACGGGGCCCGGCGGCGCGGGTGGGCGCAGAGCGTCGAGGAGCGGGAGCGGGGGGTCGCCTCGGTGAGCGCCCCGGTGCGCTCGGAGGCGGGGGGAGTGGTGGCGGCCGTATCGGTGTCGGGGCCGTTGGAGCGGACGAGCCGGAGCCCGGGCCGGCGCTACGCCGAGGCGGTGATGGCGGCGGCCCGGCGGGTCGAGGAGGCCGTGCTCGCTAGCCCGCCGGGTCCCCTGCGCCCCGGCCCCTCCGCCAGGCGGGGCCCGAGCCCCGCCGGCGGCCGTACTCGGTAGCCCGCCGGGTCCCCTGCGCCCCGGTTCCTCCGCCAGGCGGGGCCCCAGCCCCGCCGGCGGCCGTACTCGCTAGCCCGGAGGGCTAACCGCCGACCTTGACGATCTCGACCTTGAGCGTCCCGCTGGGGGCCTCGTACTGGACGGTCTCCCCGGCCGACCGGCCGAGCAGGGCCTGGCCGAGGGGGGAGTCGGGGGTGATGACGGACAGCTCGTCGTGACGCTCCTCGATGGAGCCGATCAGGTAGCGCTCGACGTCGTCGTCCCCCTCGTAGCGGAGGGAGACGACCGTGCCGGCGCCCACGGTGGAGGAGGTGACGACAGCAGCCTGGTCGACGACGACCGCCGAGCGGAGGGTGGCCTCCAGTTGGCGGACCCGGGCCTCCATCTTCCCCTGGTCGTCCTTGGCGGCGTGGTAGTCCCCGTTTTCGGACAGGTCGCCGAGGGCCCGGGCGGCCTCGATGCGGCGGGCCACCTCCACCCGCCCCCGGGTGGTGAGGTCCTCCAGCTCCGCCCGGAGCCGCTCGTAGGTGGACTGGGTGAGGTGGGTCTCGCTCACCCGGTCCAAGCTACCGGCGTGGGAAAACGGCCGGTGCCGGACCGTCTGATTTGCGTGGCGTAGTTGACGAATCCGTCTCGGACGGCGACACTGGAGGCGATGCGCAGCGCCTCCATCCAGGTAATCGTCATCGTGTAGCGCACGCCGACTTCCGGTGTGCGCCTTCGGCCGTCCACTTGGTGGGCGGCTTTTCATTTGCCGGCAGGAAGGTACGGGACGGCCCCGCAGGGCCAGGGAGAGAGCAGTGGGCAGCTACGAGGTGGCGGTGATCGGCGGGGACGGGATCGGCCCCGAGGTCCTGGCCGAGGCGCTCAAAGTGGTGGCCGCCGCCGGCGTGGACCTAGACACGGTGGACTACGACCTGGGGGCCGACCGCTACGTGCGTACGGGAGAGGTGCTGCCCGACGCCGTGCTGGACGAGCTCCGGGCCTTCGACGCCATCCTGCTGGGGGCGGTCGGCCCGCCCATCGGGAGCACCGCCGTCCCCCCGGGCGCTCTGGAGCGGGGCCTGCTGCTGCGGTTGCGCTTCGAGCTCGACCTCTATGTCAACCTCCGTCCCTTCAACGGCACCGGGCCAGGGGGCGAGGTCGACCTGGCAGTGGTGCGGGAGAACACAGAGGGCACCTACGCGGGGGAGGGCGGCTTCCTCCGCAAGGGGACGCCCCACGAGGTCGCCACCCAGGGGTCGGTTAACACCCGCTTCGGGGTGGAGCGCTGCGTCCGCTTCGCCTTCGAGCTGGCCCGGAGCCGGCCCCGCCACCATCTGACCCTGGTGCACAAGACCAACGTCTTGACCTTTGCCGGCGACCTGTGGCAGCGCAGCTTCGATGCCGTCGCCACCGAATACGCGGACGTGGCCACGGCCTACAACCACGTCGACGCGGCGTGCATCTACCTCGTCGAGGCTCCGGGACGCTACGACGTGGTGGTCACCGACAACCTGTTCGGAGACATCCTGACCGACCTGGCCGGCGCCGTCTCCGGGGGGATCGGGCTGGCCGCCTCGGCCAACCTCAACCCGGCCCGCACCGGGCCGTCGCTGTTCGAGCCCGTGCACGGCGCCGCCCACGACATCGTGGGCACGGGCCGGGCCAACCCCCTGGCGGCCATCCGCTCGGCGGCGCTGATGCTCGACCACTTTGGTGAGCACGACGCGGGCGCCCGGATCACCAAGGCCGTGCTCGAGTCCGCCCGCAGCGTGAGGGCGGGTGGCACGACCACCGAGATAGGCGACCTCGTCGCAGAAAGGGTCTGAGATGCCGATCACCAAGGCCGACAAGGTGTGGATGGACGGAAAGCTGGTCGACTGGGACCAGGCCAACGTCCACGTCCTCACCCACTCCCTGCACTACGGCCTCGGTGTGTTCGAGGGCATCCGCGCCTACTCGACGTCCCAGGGCCCGGCGGTTTTCCGCCTCACCGACCACATCCGGCGCCTGTACACCTCGGCCAAGATCTTCCTCATCGACATCCCCTTCGCGCCCGAGGCCCTGATCGAGGCCACCAAGGAAACGGTGCGGGTCAACGGCCTGGAGTCGTGCTACATCCGGCCCATCGCCTTCCTCGGCTACGGGGAGATGGGGCTCAATCCGCTGCCGTGCCAGGTGAACGTGGCCATCGCGGTGTGGCCGTGGGGCGCCTACCTGGGGGAAGAGAGCCTGACCACGGGCGTCCGGATGAAGATCAGCTCGTGGCAGCGTCACGACCCCAACGCCGTGCCCCCGGCGGCCAAGGGCACCGGCATGTACATCAACTCGTGCCTGGCCAAGGTCGAGGCGCTGAAGGCCGGCTACGACGAGGCCATCCTCCTGTCCCCCCAGGGCTACGTCAGCGAGTGCACCGGGGAGAACCTGTTCATCGTGCGCGACGGAAGGCTCATCACGCCCCCGGTCGCCGCCGGTGCCCTCGAGGGCATCACCCAGGCGTCGGTCCTGACCATCGCCCGGGACCTCGGCTACGAGGTCGAGTCCGCCAACATCCTCCGCTCCGACCTCTACACCGCCGACGAGGCGTTCCTGTCGGGCACGGCCGCCGAAGTGGTGCCGATCCGCTCGGTCGACGACCGCACGGTGGGAAGCGGGGAGCCGGGACCGGTGACGCGCAAGGTGCAGGAGGTGTACTTCGACGCCGTCAGAGGAGAGGTCGACCGCTACAAGGACTGGGTCGAACATGTCCGGTAGGCACGCCCACGCTCCCGTCGTGGGGGCCGGCCTCGAGCTGCCCGGCTCGGTCGACGTCTACGACACCACGCTCCGCGACGGCAGCCAGCAGGAGGGCCTGTCCCTGTCCGTGGACGACAAGCTCCGGGTGGCCGAGCAGCTCGACCACCTCGGGGTGGCCTACATCGAGGGCGGCTGGCCCGGGGCCAACCCCAAGGACGCCGAGTTCTTCCGGCGGGCCCCGGAGGAGCTCCGGCTGCACACCTCGACGCTGGTCGCCTTCGGCTCCACCCGGCGGGCCGGCGCCAAGGCGGAGGAGGACGAGACCCTCCGCAACCTGCTGGAGGCGGGCACCCCGGCGGTGTGCCTGGTGGGCAAATCGTGGGACTACCACGTCACCGACGCCCTACGCACGACCCTCGACGAGGGGGTGCGGATGGTGGCCGACTCCATCTCGTACCTGCACGGACGTGGTCTGCGCGTCTTCTTCGACGCCGAGCATTTCTTCGACGGCTACAAGCGCAACCACGAGTACGCGTCGCTGATCCTCCGGGCCGCCGAGGAGGCGGGGGCCGAGGCGCTGGTGCTGTGCGACACCAACGGCGGCACCCTGCCCCACGAGGTCGAGGCCATCCTGACCGAGATCGTTCCCCGGGCGACCGCCCAGGTCGGGGTCCACTTCCACAACGACGGGGGCTGCGCGGTGGCCAACACCCTGACCGGGGTGCGGATGGGCGCCACCCAGGTGCAGGGTTGCATCAACGGCTACGGGGAACGCACGGGCAACGCCGACCTGTCGGCGGCCATCCCGAACCTGTCGCTCAAGATGGGGGTGCGGACCATCGAGCCGGAGCGGATCGAGCGCCTGACCGCGGTGTCCCACCACATCGCCGAGCTGGTCAACGTCAGCCCCAACCCCCAGCAGCCCTATGTCGGGACGTCGGCCTTCGCCCACAAGGCCGGCCTGCACACCAGCGCCATCGCCCGCAGCCGGGACGCCTACGAGCACGTCCCCCCGGATTCGGTCGGGAACGGCACCCGGTTCGTGGTCTCGGAGATGGCGGGGCGGTCGACCCTGCTGCTCAAGGCCGAGGAGCTGGGCCTCGACCTCGAGGGCGCCGCCCTCGGGGACGTCCTCGAGACCCTCAAGGAGCTGGAGCACCGCGGCTACCACTTCGAGGCGGCCGACGGGTCCCTCGAGCTGCTGATGCGCCGCTCCACCGGCTGGAAGCAGGACTTCTTCCGCCTCGAGTCCTTCCGGGTCATCACCGAGCACCGCAGCGTCGACGCCAGCGGCGCCCTCGGCGACGACGGCGAGGTCATCACCGAGGCCACCATCAAGGTGTGGGTCGGTGACGAGCGCATCGTTGCGACCGCCGAGGGCAACGGACCCGTCAATGCCCTCGACGGCGCCCTGCGCCAGGCGGTGGGGGACCGCTACCCGTCGCTGACGCGGGTGCACCTCACCGACTACCGCGTGCGTGTCCTCGACACGAGCAAGGGAACCGGGGCGGTGACCCGGGTGCTGCTCGACAGCACCAACGGTGACCGGGCCTGGTCGAGCATCGGGGTGTCCGAGAACATCATCGAGGCGTCGTGGTGGGCCCTGGTGGACTCGATCGTCTACGGTCTCCTCCACACCCCGGAGTAGCCCCCGGGACAGCGACGCCCAGGCCCAGCCGGGAGAAGAGCAGCGTGCCCCAGCCCGAGTACGTGCCGGTCCGAGCGACCGACGAGGTCCGTCCCGTCGAGCGCCTCCCCGCGCCCCGGCGCTGGAAGCCGGACCGTCCCGGCGACGCGCGCCCGGGGGCTCGGGCGGAGGGACGGGGCCTCGGGAACCCCGGTCCCGACCAGGGCTACGGGCTGCTGCTGGCCCGGCGCTTCTCGGGCCGGCTGGAGCTGGCACCCGGGGAGTCCGAGCACGACGCCATGGCCGGCGGGGTGGCGGTGGCGCTCAAGCGCGCCGCTCTGTTCGGGCGGGCGCCCGTCATCGCAGATCTGGAGCTGGCCTTCACCCTCTTCGGCTTCCTCGGGGACGGTCCCGAGGACCTCGTCGCAGCCCGCCGGGAGATCTTTGCCGGGGCCGGTCACCACTACTGGCAGACGAGATGGATTGCCGACCGGGTGCCCGAGGCGACGCTGCGGCTCACTCCGGCCCAGGTACGGGAGCGCCTGGGTCCGTGGCGGGAGCTGATGACGGAGGGCTAGCGGTCTCCGCCCGCTGGGCGGCGTCCCCACGCCACGGTCCGACGGCCGAGGCCAGCATGGCGGAGTTGGGGATGTTGAGCGGCAGCCCGTCACTCTCCAAGGTCACGTAGGTCAGCCCGATCCCCGTCACCACCCCGTCCAAAGGCCCGTTCAGCGATCCCGAGCGGATGAAGATGTGGTCCCCCACGGCGAACGGGCGGACGAACAGCAGCACCAGCCCGGCGAACACGTTGCCGAGGACCTGCTGTAGGGCGATGCCGAGGACCACGCCGGTGAGCGCCCCTCCGACCAGGAGGTGCTGGACCTGTACGGCCAGGATGTCCAGGCCGACGAACACAGCCACGACGTAGCCGACGAAGGTGACCAGCACGCCGAGGGCCGACGCCGCCGAGGTGCCCGCCCGGGGGGTCACGACGCGGGAGACCTCCGCCGTTACCGAGCGCACGGCGAGCACGGCGAAGGCGAGGAAGGCCGCCGCCCCGATCCACGCGAACAGCTTCTGGCGCAGGAGGTGGCCGTGGACGTCGCCGAGGGTGGTGCCGAGACTCAGAGCCACCACCGCGCCGGCAGTGAACAGCAGGGTCCGGCCCAGCCGCATCCGGCTCAGCTGGGGATGGCCGAGCACCGGTGCGTCAGCTGTGGGGTACCTCGGACCAGGGGCGGTCCTTGTCCACGCGGACGTCCCCCGGCAACCCCAGCACCCGCTCCCCGAGGATGTTGCGCATGACCTCGGAGGTGCCCCCCTCGATGGAATTGGCCCGGGCCCGGAGGAACATCTTGTCAATGTCGCGCCCGTAGCCGCCGGCGTCCTCGGGCCGGACCATGGCGTAGGACCCGTACAGCATCCCGGCCGGTCCCAACAGGTCGATGCAGAAGGCGGTGATCTTTTTGTTGAGCTCGGCGTAGGCCAGCTTGGCGGTCGAACCCTCGGGACCGGGCGTGCCCAGCTTGCGGGCCTGGGAGGCCCGGATGTTGGTGAGCCGTACCGTCTCGGCCTCCGCCCACAGCTTCATCAGCTCGTCGCGCCGGGCCGGGTCACTGTGGCCCTTCTCCTTCCAGAGCCGGACCGCCTCCCCGATGAAACCGCCGCCGCGCGGCGTCACGGCTCCTCCGATCGAGACCCGCTCGTTCATCAGGGTGGTGAGGGCCACGTGCCATCCGGCGCCCACGTCACCGAGGCGCTCGGCGTCCGGGATCCGCACGTCGGTGAAGTACACCTCGTTGAACTCCGCCTCTCCCGTCATCTGCCGGAGCGGGCGCACCTCCACACCGGGGCCGTGCATGTCGACCACGAAGTAGGTGAGGCCCCGGTGCTTGGGCACCTCGGCATCGGTGCGGGCCACCAACATCCCCCACCGGGCGCGGTGGGCCAGAGTGGTCCAGACCTTCTGCCCGTTGACGAGCCACTCCTCCCCGTCCCGGATGGCCCGCGTCGACAGACTGGCCACGTCCGACCCGGCGCCGGGCTCGGAGAAGAGCTG
>DASUHN010000134.1 GCA_036273495.1 Acidimicrobiales bacterium
ACGTGCCCGGTCTGGTCGTGGTCTCGGTGACCGACTTCGGCCACAGCGGCCCCTACCGGGACTACGCCGGGAGCGACCCGGTGCTGGTCGCCCTGTCGGGGATGCTCTTCCGCGCCGGGGTTCCGGAGCTGCCCCCGGTGCTCCCGCCCGGCAACCTGGCCTACGACGTGGCGGGCGTGGTGGCGGCCTTCGCCGCCCTCACCGGGCTCTGGCACCGGCTCCGGCGCGGCTCCGGCGCCCACATCGACCTGTCGGTGATGGAGGCGTGCGCCCAGACCACCGACTGGGGGCTCACCAGCTTCAGCTTCATCCGCCGCCTCGGCAGCTATGCCGAGGTCCGCGACGGCGGGGGGCCGATCTACAACATCTATCCGTGCCAGGACGGCTTCGTCCGGGCCTCGGTGGTGACCAAGCGCGAGTGGCACCGCATCCGGGAGTGGCTGGGGGATCCCGAGTTCCTGATGGACCCGCACTGGGACGTCGGGGCGGCACGCATCGAGGCCCGCGACGTGCTCGAGCCGCTGTACCGGGAGCTGTTCGCCCGCTATCCCAAGATCGAGCTGTCGATCGAGGGCCAGCGCCGGGGTCTGGGGGTCACCCCGCTGCTGGAGCCGGCGGACGTGCTGGCCGCCGAGCACTTTGCCCGGAGGGGGTCGTTCCGCGCCGTCCCGGTCATCGACGGGGTGTCGGGTCCGGTCCCCGACGGGTTCGTGACCATCGACGGGGTGCGGGCCGGCGTGCGGACCCCGGCTCCGGAGGCCCCCGGCGTGGCGGGCCCGTTCACCTGGACGGAGCGGACGGCGCCGGTCGACCCGGTGCCGGCGCCGCGTGATCCCGTCGGTCCCCGGACCGGCGGCGAGGCGGACGCCGCCCGACCTTTTGCCGGCGTGCGCGTCCTCGACTTCGGCGTGGCCGGAGCCACCCCCGAGGTGGCCCGCCTCCTGGCGGAGTACGGCGCCGAGTCCATCCGGGTGGAGAGCCGGCTGCGCCCCGACCTGTTCCGTGTGATCCAGGGCGGCGAGATGAGCGCCGTCTTCGCATCGTCGAACCGCTCCAAGCAGAGCTTCGGGGTGGACTTCGCCACCCCCGAGGGGCGGGAGCTGGTGCTGGAGATGGTCCGCCGGGCCGACGTCGTCGTGGAGAACCTTCCGCCCGGCACGATGGAGCGTCTGCGCCTCGGCTGGCCCGAGCTCTCGGCGGTGAACCCGGGGCTCGTGATGCTGAGCAGCCAGCTGATGGGGAGGGGGGGACCGTGGGAGGAGTGGCGGGGCTACGGCGCCAACACCCAGCCCGTCGGCGGCCTCACCCACCTCTGGACCTTCCCGGGGATGGGCCCGGTCGGCGCCAACGTCGCCTTCCCCGACCACGTCGTCGGGCGCCTGGGGACGGTGGCGGTGCTGGCGGGGCTGTTGCGCCGGGCCCGCACGGGCGCGGGGTGCTACGTGGAGATCGCCCAAGTGGAGACGGTGCTCAACCTGCTCGGGGACCTCTTCCTGCAGGAGGCGCTGGAACCGGGGTCGGTCCGGCCCCGGGGCAACGAGAGCGACCGCGGCTTCCCCTGGGGCGTATACCCGTGCGCGGGGGAGCAGCGCTGGTGCGTCATCACCTGTCGCGACGACCGCGACTGGGCCGGTCTGGTGCGGGCGCTCGGGAGCCCGGCCTGGGCCACCGACCCCGAGCTGGCCGAAGTCGACGGCCGGCGGGGGCGAGCCGGCGAGATCGACTCCCGGCTGGCGGAGTGGACGGCGGAGCGCGCCGACCGGGAGGTGATGGAGGTCCTGCAGGCCGCCGGGGTGCCGGCCGGGCGGATGATGTACATGAGCGACGAGCCGGACGATCCCCACCTGCAGGCGCGGGGGTACCTGCGGGAGCTGGACCAGCCCGGTCTCGGCCCGGTCCTGTTCGAGGGGCCGGCCTTCCACTCGTCGGCGTTTCCCGACGTGGACCTCTTCCCGGCCCCACTGCTCGGGGAGCACACCCGGCACATCTGCCGCTCGCTGCTCGGGTTGGCGGACGAGCGCGTCGAGGACCTGGTGGCGCGGGGGGTCCTGTTCGAGCCGATCTGACTGCGGCGGGCTAGAGACCAGCCACGGCGGGCGGCATGGGCACGCCGACGGTGAGGCCCCCGTCGACCACGAACTCGGCCCCCGTGCAGTACCCGCTCTCGTCCGAGGCCAGGTAGAGCGACAGCGGGGCCACGTCCTCCGGCTGGCCGATCCGGCCGGCGGGGGCGTGGTCGAACAGCCGGCGGGCCGTCTCCCCCGGGATCGGGAGGATCGGGGTCTCGATGAACCCGGGATGGATCGAGTTGACGCGGATGTTGCGTGACGCGTACTCCAGCGCCGCCGTCTTGGTCATCCCCCGCACGGCCCACTTGCTGGCCACGTATCCGACGCAGTTGGCCATGCCCCGGATCCCGTCGACCGACGAGATGTTGACGATCGAGCCCCCGCCGGCCCGCACCATGGCCGGGATGACGTGCTTCATGCCGAGGAACACCCCGACCTGGTTGACCCCCACAACCGCCATGTAGTCGTCGAGGCTGTGCTCGGCCACCGGCCCGGTCCGGGCGATGCCGGCGTTGTTGACCAGCACGTCCACCCGGCCGAAACGGCGCTCGGTCTCCGCCACCACCTCGCGCCATCCCGCCTCGTCGGCCACGTCGTGGTGCAGATAGGCGGCGCCGGGGCCCAGGTCCTCCGCCCGGTGGGTCCCCTCGTCGTCCACCACGTCGGTGAGCACGACCCGCGCCCCCTCGGCCACGAACAGGCGGGCGGTGACCGCGCCCTGACCCCGCTCGTGGGCGGCGCCGGTGATGATGGCCACCTTCCCGTCAAGCCGTCCCACGCTGCGCTCCTCTCCGGGCCGAAGGGGTCGCGGACCGTACCAGCCGGGTCCGCCTCCGGTATGGTCGAAACCGTGAGGTTCGGGCTGCTGTACGAGATCGAGCCGAAGCGGCCGTGGGGGGACACGACCGTCTCGGACTGCTACTGGGACGCGCTGGAGCAGGTCAAAGTGGCCGAGGACGTCGGCTTCACCCACGTGTTCTCGGTCGAGCACCACTTCCTCGACGAGTTCTCGGTGGCGTCCGCCCCGGAGGTGTGGCTGGCGGCGGTGGCGCAGCACACGTCGACCATCCGGATCGGGCACGGCTCGCGTCTGCTGCCGTTCAAGTACAACAACCCGATCCGCTCAGCGGAGATGGCGGCGGTGCTCGACATCATGTCCAAGGGCCGCCTCGAGTTCGGCACCGCCCGTTCGGCGTCGGGGCTTGAGATCCACGGTTTCGGCATAGATCCCAACGAGACCCGGGCCCAGTGGGACGAGGCGCTGCACATGATCCCCCGGATGTGGACCGAGGAGGAGTTCTCGTGGGACTCCCCGACGTTCCGGATGCCGACGCGCAACGTCCTGCCCAAACCCGTGCAGAAGCCCCATCCCCCGATCTGGGTGTCGGGGACCCAGCCCTCGTCGTCCGTGATGGCGGCGGAACGGGGGATCGGGTACATGCACTTCTCGGTGTCGTCCACCGACGATCTGGCCGACCAGGTCTCCGACTACAAGCGTCTGGTCAAGGCGCCGACGGATCCGGTGGGCCTGGCCGTCAACGACCAGTTTGCCGCCTTCACGATGATGTACTGCGGGCGGGACGACGGGGATGCCCTGGCCCGCGGCTTCGAGGGGCTGTGCTGGTACGCCAACATGGTCGAGCACGTCTATGCCCAGCTGGCCGACCTGGAGGGCGCCACCGACGAGAGCTACCGGTGGTACCGGGAGCGGTTCGGGGGGGCGGAGGCGCGGGTGCGCGAGCTCGACGAGATGCGCGCCAACCACTCGATGGTGCTCGGTGGGCCGGAGTCCTGCATCCGCGACGTTGAGTGGTACGCCGACCAGGGGGTCGACCTGCTGCTGATGCTGGTGCACGCCGCTCCCATGCGCCACGAGGACGTGGTCGAGTCGCTGCGCCGGTTCGGCAGCGAGGTCATCCCCAAGTTCAGTTGAACGAGACCGAGACGGCGGCCCTGGCCGAGTGGCTGTCGGCCCGGCTGGATCCGCCTGCATCCCCGGCCGGCCCCCTCGTCGTCTCCGACGTGGAGGCCCTGTCCACCGGCTTCTCGGCCGAGACGATCTCCGTGCACGCCTCGTGGGGCCCGGGCACCTCCACCAGGCACCTGGTCCTCCGGCGGGAGAGCCCCGACCCCGCTGTGTATCCGCAGCAGGCCCCCGGCGTCGACATCGAGGTCGACATCCAGTACCGGGTGATGGCGGCGCTGTCGACCCACGGCGTCGTCCCGGTGGCTCCGACGATCGGCTACGAGCCCGACCCGTCGGTGCTGGGCGCGCCGTTCTTCGTGATGGAGTTCGTCGACGGCGCGGTGCCGCTCGTGACGCCGAGCTACGCCGAGTCCGGCTTCTTTGCCGAAGCCACTCCGGCCGACCGCGGGGCCATGATCGCGGACGGCATCCGCGTGCTGGCCTCCCTGCACACCGTCGACTGGCGGGAGGGGGGCCTCGGTTGGCTGCTGGGTGGGGGATCGGACGCCTCGGCCGCCCGCCAGCTGGGGATCTGGCGCAGGTACTCGGAGCGGGAACTGAAGGGCCGGGAGCACCCGCTGATGGCCCGGGCCTTCGAGTGGCTCGAGGCCGAGCTCCCCCCGGCCGGCCTGGCGACGTTGAACTGGGGGGACCCCCGCCCGGGAAACATGATCTGGCGGGACTTCCGGTGCGTGTGCGTCACCGACTTCGAGGCGGCCTGCATCGCCCCCGCCGAGGTCGACCTGGGCTGGTGGCTGATGTTCGACCGGTGGTCCCACGAATCCGCCGGCGTCTCCCGGCTCGAGGGTGAGCCCACCCGTGAGGAGCAGGCCGATCTGTACCGGCGGCTCTCGGGGCGGGACATCGGTGACCTCCGCTGGTTCGAGGTGTTCGCCGCCCTGCGCTACTGCGCCATCGTCGTGCGGGTGATGAACCGGACGGTCGAGCGGGGCCTGATGCCGGCGGACAACTCCATCTGGCTGGAGAACCAGGCGACCGTCTGCCTGGCCGAACTGCTTGCATAATCGTGGCGGACGACCTGGAGTGGCCGGTGGAGGAGAGCGTCGAGACCTGGGGCGAGAACAGGCCGGAGAGCCACACCGCGTTGCCGGCGCGGGTCGAGGCGTGGCGGCGGCGGACGGCCACCGGCGCCCTCCTCACCGGGATCGCCCGCGGCTTCGGAGAGGTCTTCGAGCCCGAGCGGGAGCCGGCGGCCATCGTGGCCGAGGCCCCGGGTGAGCCCTTCGGCCCACCCCGTCCGGTGGAGGCGATCCTCGATCCCGACGACCCCTCGGCCAGCAGCCTGGTCGTGCGGCGCTGGCTGATGGAGGGCGCCGACAGAGGCGGGGACGGTGACGCCGGGGCACCCGGGGAGGGACCGGGTCCCGCCGCCTGAGACCTGCCGACGCCGGTGCGGGGGCCGGGGTCCTCCGAGCCGGCCCGCGCCGCCCGGCGCCGGTGTTGGGCCGATCCGTACCCCTAAACGGCCGACGCCGAACGTGCCCGCCCCTAGGTTGTGCCGATGGGCCGCTTCGAGGGTCGGGTCGTGCTCGTCACCGGGGCCGCCCGGGGTCAGGGCCGCTCCCACGCCGTGGCGCTGGGGCGCGAGGGGGCGGCGGTGGCCCTCCTCGACGTCGCATCGGGGGCGTGTGACCACCCCCCGCTGGTGGTGGCCGACCGCGCCGACCTCGACGCCGCCGCGACGGCGGTCGAGGAGGCGGGGGGCCGGGCCCTGGCCCTGCAGTGCGACGTGCGCGACGAGGACCAGATGGCCCGGGCGGTGGCGGCCACGGTGCGGGAGTTCGGCGGCATCGACCACGTCGTCGCCAACGCCGGCGTGGAGAACGCCTTCATGCCCGCCTGGCAGATCCCGAAGGCCGACTGGGACGCCGTGCTGGCCACCAACGTCACCGGCGCCTGGCTGACCTGCAAGCACACCGCGCCCCACCTGATCGAGCGCGGCCCCGGGTCGTCGATGGTGCTGATCGCCTCCGGGGCGGCGCTCCGTCCGCTGTCGTGGAACGCCGACTACACCACCTCGAAGTACGCGGTCATGGGTCTCGGGCTCAGCCTGGCCAACGACCTCGGGGAGCACGGGATCCGGGTCAACGTGATCTGCCCGGGCGCCACCGACACCCCCATGATCACCGAGCTGGCGCGGGTGGCGGGCATCGAGCGCCACGACTTCCTGCGGCAGTTCGAGAGCAGCTACCTGCTCCCCACCGGCGTCCTGGCGCCCGAGGAGTCGACCACGCCGGCGCTGCTGTGGCTGCTCTCCGACGACGCCAGGTGGCTGACGGGGGTGGTGCTCCCGGTCGACGCCGGGGCCTGGATCCGCACCGCCCCCCGCCGGCGCCGGGCCGGGACCACCCCGTGAGCACCGAGCCCCCCTACCGCTACGAGCGCACCGCGACCGCCTCCGAGGTGGCGGAGCGCTTCGGGCACGTCGAGCCCGGGGACGGTTCCGGCCAGGACGTGGCGGTGGCGGGCCGGGTGATGCTGCACCGGCACCAGGGGAAGCTGGACTTTGCCGAGCTGCGGGACTCGAGCGGGGAGGTCCAGCTCTTTGCCGGATCGGGGTGGACCGACCGTTACGAGGAGTTCACCGCCCTGTCGTTGGGGGACTGGGTCGGGGCCCGGGGAGAGGTCGTGCGCACCCGGCGCGGCGAGCTCTCGGTGAGGGTGGCCGAGTGGGCCCTCCTGGCCGGGGCCCGCCGGGGTTTCGGGGACAAGTGGCGGGGCGTGACCGACGTCGACACCCGTTACCGGCAGCGCGAGGTCGACCTGTGGGCCAACGCCGACACCCGGCGGGTGTTCCTGCTCCGCAGCCGCATGCTGCAGGTCGTCCGTGACTTCCTGCACGGGCGCGGCTTCATGGAGGTCGAGACGCCGACGCTGCACCTGGTGCCCAGTGGGGGCCACGCCCTGCCGTTCCGCACCCACCACAACGCCCTCGACCTGGACCTGTTCCTGCGCATAGCCCTCGAGCTGCACCTGAAGCGCCTGATCATCGGCGGCTTCGAGAACGTGTTCGAGATCGGCCGGGTGTTCCGGAACGAGGGGATCTCCCCGCGCCACAACCCCGAGTTCACCATGCTGGAGCTGTACCAGGCCTATGCCGACTACCACGACATCATGGCCCTGGTCGAGGACCTGGTCTCCCACGTCTTCCGGGAGCTGCGCGGGACCACGGCCGTGTCGTACTCGGGCCAACCCCTCGACTTCGCCCCGCCGTGGCGGAGGGCCACCATGGCAACGCTGATCTCGGAGACCACGGGGCGGGAGGCCCACCTCGACCTCGGCCCCGACAAGCTGCGCGCCGTGGCCGCCGAGCTCGAGGTGCCGCTGCGCGACGAGTGGGGCCCGGGCAAGGTGATGCTCGCGATCTACGAGAAGACGACCGAACCCAAGCTCTGGGGACCGGTGTTCGTCTGCGACTACCCCCAGGAGGTGTCCCCCCTGGCGCGCGCCCACCGCGGCGCGCCCGGCTACGTCGAGCGCTTCGAGGCGGTGGTGGCGGGCCGGGAGCTGGGCAACGCCTTCTCGGAGCTCACCGATCCCGACGAGCAGCGGGCCCGCTTCTCCGAGCAGGCGCGCGAGCGGGCCGCCGGGGACCAGGAGGCCATGCCGGTGGACGAGGACTTCATCCGCGCCCTCGAGTACGGGATGCCGCCGACCGGCGGCCTCGGGATCGGCATGGACCGGCTGGCCATGTTCCTCGCGGACGTACAGAACATCCGCGACGTCGTGCTGTTCCCGACCCTGCGCCCCGAGGGGTAGTCGGCCCCGAG
>DASUHN010000135.1 GCA_036273495.1 Acidimicrobiales bacterium
CATCCACCCGCCCTTGAAGGCCGAGCCGGGCCGGAAGTGGTACCCGATCACGAGCAGCACGGCGAGGCCCCGCAGCCCGTCCAGGGCGGGGATGGGGCGCAGCAGGCGAACCGGGGAGCGAGGCTCCCCCAACTCGGGACCCACCGCGGTCGCGTCACGCCAGACGGAGGCGGCCATCGGTGGCCGCTGTCTACCCACGGGCCAGATCGGTTATTCCCTACTCCTGGTAGGGGGGCAGATCCAGCACCTCGTCCGGGTGGATGAGGTCCGGGTCGGGACGGGGGTTGTCCCGCACCAGCGCCACCCAGTACCCGGCCACCTGGGCCGGGGTGGCGCCCCGGGACCCGGCCACCGCCTCTGCGATCGACCACAGGCTCTGGCCTCCCCGCACGACCCAGGCGGTCGGTCCCGCCGGCTCCCGGCGGGGCGGGATGGACGCAGCCGGGATGGACGCAGCCGGGAGGGACGGCGCCGGCGAGGGCGTCCTCGCCGGAAGACCGGTGCCCGGCTGCCCCATGGTCATCGTCACCGTCGGCGGCGTGATCGCCGGACGCACAGACGAGCGCGCTCCCGCGCCCGCAGGTGATCGGGCGCATCCCGCCGCCGCCACGCCGAGGAGGAGGGCCGCGGCCGCCAGCACCGGTCGCGGCACCACATGATGCAGCGTGCGTGCCGCGGCCCGCACCGCCCGCAGGGAGCCGCGCGCCGTCTCCGCCCCGCCCGCCGCGGTGTCCGTCACCACCACCGCCACGATGGCCAGAGCCAGCCATCCGGTGAGCGCCACGGTTGCCAGCCGGAGCACGGTCACCAGCGCCGTGAGCGGATCAGCGGTGTGGAGCCAGGCGCTCCACCTCCGGGGGGCGAGCAGCGGGGGCGCCGGCAGAGCGTGGGCCAGCGGTCCGGTCAGTGCCCAAGCCGAGGCGCCCACGACCAGAGCCACCGCGGCGAGACGCGAGCGCTGTCTCATCTGACCACCACGACGCGTTCGCAACCATTCACTGCAGCCGTCCGCGCCGTACCGTCGCGTACTCCGGTTTCGACTGCCGGCGCGCTGGTGACCGGCCGCTCACCGGAGGGCCAGGCCGAGAGGTAGAAAACCTCCCCGGTGCCCGGGCGGTACAGAGCGGGAAGCTCCCGGCGGGCGCAGGTCCAGTGTCCGACGAGCAGCACGTCACCGGGGCGGCCGAGGGAGAAGCGTACGGGCACCCCTTGCGGCGACACGGTGGAGATCACTCCGGCCCTCCAGACCATCGGCTCCGCGCATCCCGTACCGCTCATGTCCACGGCGTAGTACGTGGCACCGGCAGCGTCGGGGAGCGAGACGGTGGCGCACCGGGTGAGCGGCCAAGGCGCCGGCTGGCCTGTCCGGCTCGCGACGATGGCAGGACTGCGGGCGGCAGGACGCGCCGTCCCGAGGACGCCGGGCACCATCACGGCGGCGACGACCGGCACGAGAGCGAGCACGCCGGCCGTCCACCCGAGGCGCCCGTTCACCCGGAACGTCATTCGTCGGCGAGGGTGCCGGTGCCCGTTCTTCGAAGCCTTCGCGCCGCCCCCGTCCCGGGGTGCAGCTTCCTCCATCTGGCGCAAGAGGGTGCTCAGGTCCCGCCGGTCTCCTTCGACCGAGGCGACACCCACGGCTCCCCGGGTGCCGAGCCCCGCCAGCCCGGCGTCGAGGAGATGGACTTCACCGCCGGCCGTCACGCGCACGTTGGAATCCGACAGCGCGCCGTGCGCCAGGCCGGCTGCGTGGAGCTCCGCAACGGCGCGCCGGACGTCGGCGCACACCCCGGACCCGAGAGTTGCAGCCGCTTCCACCGGGAGCAGGCCGTCGACGAACGGATAGACCACCCACAGGTCCCCGTCCCTGGCCTCCGTGTCCGCCGGGGCCACGCACCCGGGGACCGCGCCGATCAGGGCGGCCGCCTCGGCCGCTTCCGCCGCCGCCGGGGCCAGCCCGGCGAGGCGCTTCACGACCAGGCGCTCGCCACCGGGCCCCTCGACGGCCCAGGTCGGACCCAGCCGGCCCTGGCCGAGCAGCTCACGGGGTTTCCCCGCTGGACAGAGTGCATCGAGAAACATTGAAATACACGAAATAACATACCAAGGGCCGATAAACAAGAGGTATTGCGCAAATAGCACACATCGACAAAAATGGTCACCGTCGGTGGTAGGGGCCGAGTGCAGCTGGGGGAGGCGGGGGTGGCACTGCGGGGAGCGCGGAGCGCACCAGGTCCGGTGGGCAATGGGGCGCCCAGCGGAAACGGGACCGCGGGTCTCGGTGTCGGGTTGTGGGCGGCGGACGGGCACGAGGGCGGGGCGCTCCGGGTGGTGCGCCGCCGCCGGGCGCCGCTCAACTCCCGGGCCCTGCTCGGCGGCCTGCTGGTGGCGGTGGCGGGAGTGGGGCTGTTCGCCGCCTACACCCAGGCAGGTGCGGATCACTCCCTCGCCTATGTGGTGGCGGGCCACGACCTGGTGCCGGGCGAGCGGATCAGCACCGCCGACCTCACCACGCGCCGAATGGTGCTTCCGGCGGACCTGGCGGGATCGTTCGCGTTCCGGGACGCGGCCCGGCTGAACGGCGCCGTGATGGTGGCTCCGTTGCGCTCCGGCGAGCTGCTCCAGGCGAGCGACGTGGTGGCGCCGGCCGATGCGCCGGCTCTGCAGGAGGTGTCGTTTCCCATCGATCCCTCGCGAGCGGTGGGGGGCACGCTGCAGGCGGGTGAGACGGTCGCGGTGGTGGCGACCTACGGGACGGGGGCCCAGGCGGTCACCGAGGTCGTCGTGCCGCTGGCCGAGGTGGTCTCGGTGAACGACAGCGGAGGAGCGTTCGGCTCGCGCTCCTCCGAGACGGTCACGCTCGGCCTGTCCAGCGCCAACGACGTCCTCGCCGTCACCAACGCCGCCGACGCCGGACAGGTCGAGCTGGTCCGGACGCAGACCCCGGCCAGCGGGACCCAGCCGTTCCACCCGAGCGGATCCCCGGCCCCATGAGGCGCGGTGCGGACCGGTTCGTCCTGGTGGGGCTGGCCACCGCCCGGAGCACCTGGCTGGCGCGGCTCTCCCACTGGGTGACCTCGGGATCGCTGCCCGCCGAGCTGGTGCGCTGCCTCACCGTCGAGGAGTTCCGCGCCACCCTGCGGGCCCGGCGGGTGTCGGTGGCATTGGTCGACGAGATGTCGCGTCATGCCGACCGGGACCTTCTCGGAGCGGTACGCGGCGCGGGCGGCACCGCGATCGTGGTCGTGGGGTCCCAGCCCCGGCGGGACTGGTTGGCGCTCGGCGCCGATGCGTGCCTCACCGACGACTTCGAGCTCGCCACGCTCTCCGAACTGCTGCGGACCCGCGCCCTGCCGGTCGGCGCTTCCGAGGGGGCGGCCGACCTGGCCTCCGTCGAGCCGACACAACCGGCAGGACGGCTCGTCGCAGTCTGTGGGCCCGGCGGCACGGGAGCGTCGACGGTCGCATGTGCGCTGGCCCAGGGCCTGGCGGGCGGCGGCGGGCGGGACCGGGTGGGTGATGGCACCCGGGGCAGGGCACGGGTGCGGGCCGCAGTCACCCGGGAAGCGGTGGCCCTCGTCGACCTGGCTCTGAACGGGGAGCTGGCCGTGCTGCACGGCGCGGCGGCGACCGGGGCCGGGTTGCCCGGCCTGGTCGAAGCCCATCGCCGGGGTGGGTTGGACCCGGCCGCTCTCGACGGGTTCCTCCTGGCCGTCGAGGAGCGCTCGTACCTGCTCGTCACCGGACTGCGGAGGAGGCGCGGCTGGGCCACCATGCGGCCGCGTGCCCTCCAGGCCGCCATCGACGGGCTCCTCGGACGCTTCGCCTGGGTCGTGGCCGACACCGACAGCGATGCCGAGGGGGAGCCGGACAGCGGCTCGCTCGACGTCGAGGAGCGCAACGCCATGTCCAGGTGCGCGCTGGCCCGGGCGGCCGCCGTGGTGGTCGTCGGCCAGCCGGGGGTGAAGGGCGTCTACTCCCTGGTCCGCACCGTCGAGGACCTGGTCGAGTTCGGCGTGGTGCCCGAGCGGGTCGTCCCGGTTGTCAACCGCTGCAGGTCGGGGCGCACGCAACGGTCCGAGGTCGCTGCCGCCCTGGCCGAGCTGGTGCCGACGGGCACGGGGCATCCGGCCGTCCATCTGCCCGAACGTGAGGTGGAGGCGGCGCTGGTCGACGCCGCCCGGTTGCCCGGATGGCTCGTCGACCCGGTTACCGCAGCAGTGGGCGCCGTCGTCGCCGGCGCCGGCGGAGCGGGCCGGCCCCGGGACGCCGACGACGCACCAGAGCAGGTCGAGCCCGGCTCGCTCGCCTACTGGGGCAAGGCGGAAGGGGCGCTGCCGGCATGAA
>DASUHN010000136.1 GCA_036273495.1 Acidimicrobiales bacterium
CGGACGGTGAGGTTGGGGAAGACGCCGCGCCCTTCGGGGATGCTGCACACCCCGGCGCGGGAGAACGTCTCGGGCGACACCCCGTTCACGTGCATGCCGGCCACGTGGACACAGCCGCTCGTGGCGGGCACCAGGCCGGCGGCCACGTTCAGCAGGGTGGTCTTGCCGGCGCCGTTGGGCCCCATGAGGGCCACGACCGACCCGCGGGGGACGACCAGGTCGACGCCGTGGAGCACCTCCACCCGCCCGTAGCCGGCCCGCAGCTCCATGATCTCCAGGGCCGGGATGGCGGCCAGCCGTTCGGCCAGCGTCGTGACGCCCGGGACCTCAGCTGGTGACGACAAGGCCACCCTCCTCCCGCCCTGCCGCGAAGCCGTCGTCCCGCGCCGGGGAGATGCCGGCGGGCGCCGCCCGGCGCTGTTGCCGGGCCCGCATGGAGCCCCGCAGCGAGCGGATGTTCTCCACCGCGTCCGACAGCTGGGTGGCGATCCCTCCGGGGTTGCGGCCGAGGGTGATGGCGCCGAGGCCGACGAGCAGCAGCTGGAAGTTGGGGATCGACTGCAGGTGGCGCTGGATGACCGGGCCCGAGGCGTAGAACACGGACACGAGGAAGGCGCCCGGGACGCTGTCGATGCCGCCGAGGGCCACCAGCAGCAGCACGATCAGGCTGGTGAGCCACTGGAAGTCGGTGGGGCCGACCTCGCCCTGCCACCCGCCGTACATGGCCCCGCCCAGCCCGGCGATGCCGGCGGCCAGCACGAAGGCGGTGACCTTGGTGGCGGTGATGTTCATTCCGATGGAGGCGGACGCCGCCTCGCTGTCGTTGATGGCGGCCAGGCGCCGCCCGAACGGGCCGCGCTTGATGGCCATCACGCCCACCGCCAGGGCGGCGAAGAGGATCGACACCTCCATGAGGAACGCCTTCTGGGAGTGGACCAGGAAACGTCCGACGTTCAGGATCCCCCCGAAGCCCAGGAGCTTGTTGAAGAACAGGTTGTCCATCCCGTAGGCGAAGGCGAAGGTGGCCAGGGCCAGGTACAGCCCCCGCAGCCGTAGAACGACCAGGGCCAGAACCCCGCCGATGAGAGCCGGGAGGGCAAACGCCGCGACCAGCCCCACGATCGAGTTGCCTCCCGCGACCTTCCCCATGAAGTAGGCGCCGAGCCCGGCAAAGGTCATCTGGGCCAGCGACACCTGCCCGCCGTAGCCGGCCAGCAGCACGAGGGAGAGGACCACGATCCCGATGCAGAGCCCGGAGCCGAAGGTGAGCAGGTTGCCGGCGGACAGGATCTGCGCCATGACGAACGTCCCCGCCACGAACAACACGGCAATGCCGAGGGACGGCACCAGCGCCACCGCCTGGCGGCTGCGGCGCAGGGCCAGCCGCGCCGTCTGCAGCCGCTCCTGACGCAGCAGCAGCAGGGCGGCGAACAGCACCGCCATCGGGATCACCGGGTTGAGGTTGGACAGCAGGTTGTTGGGCAGGTAGCCCACCGCGTAGGACCAGACCAGTCCGAGGAACAGGCCGCCCGCCACCGTCAGCGGGAGGCTGCGCAGCCGTCCCGCCACCGCGGCGGCGTAGCCGAAGACCACCAGGAGCGTGAGGTTGAGCTGGTCGAGGTACTGGAGGGGGGCGATCAGGATGCCCGCCAGGGCCGCCAGTGAGGCACCGAGGGCCCAGGAGAGCTGGGCGGTGCGCTGCGGGCTGGCGCCGGCACGCGCCGTGAGGTCGCGGTCGTCCACTACGGCACGCATGGTCATCCCCACGCGGGACCGGGTGAACAGCACGCGGAGCAGGACCGCGACCGCCACCGCGATGCCGAGCACCATGAACTGGTAGTAGGTCACGACGACGCCGAACAGCGAGGCCTGACCGGGGACCAGCGAGGGCAGGTGGCGGGTCACCGTCGGGTTCCACGCCCAGTCGGCCAGGCCGAGCAGGAACAGCAGGATCCCCAGGGTGACGACGAGCGTGACGCCGAGCGACGCCCCGTACAGGGAGCGGATGAAGAAGCGCTCGATCAGGGCGCCGAACAGGGGTGCCATCACGAACAGGACCACGACCAGCGCGATGACCACGGGCACGTGCCACTGCACGGTCAGCTGCCAGTAGGTGAAGGTCATGAACATGCCGATGGCGCCGTGCCCGAAGTTGAAGATGCCCGACGTGGTGTAGGTCACGACCAGGCCGGTTGCGGTCAGGGCGTAGAGGCAGCCGTAGATGATCCCGAGAACCAGGTACGACATGAACAGGCTGTGCATCGGCCCTACTTCCCGGCTCTAGACATGGGCACGGAAGAACGTGCCGTCGCAGCGGAAGCCGGTCGGGGGATCGTCCACCTTGGTGTACTTGCCCCCCTTGAGCTGCAGGATCATGTAGCACGGGCTCGGCTGTTTGGCGCCCACGTCGATGTTCGGGAACATGCCGTTGTCGGAGAAGCCGTGGGTCCCGGCCAGGGCGGCCAGGACCGCCTTGCGGGTCAGGTGGGGGCCGGCCGTCTTGAGGGCCTGGACGAACAGGGCGGCGTTGGCCCACGACGTGTCGGCGAACTGGTCCGGCGTGAAGCCGGGATTGGCCTGCTTGAGCCACTTGTCGAACAGGGCCACCTCCGGCACCGTGCCGGCGTCCTCACCGAGGAACAGCTCCTGGATGGTCGTGGCGTACTGGCCCTCGACGTTGGCGGCTCCGCCGGACTGGCTGATGTAGCCGCCGAAGTAGCAGACCGGGCAGTGCCAGAGGGCGGGCTTCCAGTTCTGCTGGGCGGCCTCGTTGGCGAGGTCGGCGGCGTCCGGGGCGTTCACCGACTGGAGGAACACCTCCTTGATCCCCTGTGACCGCATCCGGACCACGTCGGCGGTGAAGTTGGACTGGGCCGGCGGGAAGTCGTCCTCGTACTTGATCGTGTAGCCCTGAGCCTGCATGTCCTGCTCGATGCCCTTCCAGGCCGCCACCGCCGCCGGCTGGTTGCCGACGAGCGTGCCCACCGACGTGATGGCGTCGGGGAACTTGGACTTGAAGTACTGGAAGGCCCCCGTGGGCCCGCCGTAGGCGAACGGGTCGATGCTGTACTCGTTCGGCAGCGCCGCCATCTGGGGGTTGAGGGCCTGCTGGACCAGCGGGATGTCGGTGTGCTTGGCGAGGATCTGCGCCCCGCAGTTGTCGTCCAGGGACCAGCTGCCGACGAAGGCGAACACGCTGCCGACCAGGTTCTGGTAGTCGGACTCGTTCTGGTTGCACTGCAGGCCGTCGTCCGACGCCACCAGCTTGAGCTGGCGCCCGAACACCCCGCCCTGGGTCTGGTTGATGAAGTTGAAGTAGGCCTGGGTGCCGTTGGGGCCCCCCTGGAAGAGCCCGGGGACCGGCCCGCCGAGGTCGGAGACGTTCCCGACGGTGATCGTGTTGCCGGTCACCCCGACGTCGGTGGCGCCGCCGTTCCCACCGGCGGGCAACGTGGTGGCCGACGTGCCGCCCGACCCTCCTCCGCCGGCGGTCCCCCCGCCGCCCGAGCCGGTGAGCCCCGACCCCGACGTCCCCCCGCCGCTGCTGGTCCCGCCGGCCAGTCCTCCCGTCGAGCTCCCGCTCCCTCCGGCCTCGATCCCGCTCCCGGACCCGCCGCCTGCTCCGCCGGTGCCCCCGCCTCCGACGCCGCCCTGGCCCTGGGCCGCCTGCAGCGCCGCCTTGACCTGGCCCGAGCCGACCCGCAGCCCGCACGCCGACATGGTCAGGGTGCACAGCACGAGCATCGCCACCCGGGTCCTGGTCACTGCCCGGCGGCTCCGCCGGCCCCGGCCCATTCCGGTGTCAACCGGCACTCGTCCCTCCCGATCCCCAAGACTGGATGCCTGTCGGCGGCCTATTCGCCCCCCGCGGTGGGTAATCCTGTCACCTTCCGGGCCAAATCTGAAACCGGTTCCTATTTTATGGCGGCGGGCACCCGGGTCCTTCGGACCACGCCCGCCGCTGTCGGCGGGGACCCCCCCGCCCCGCCGGCCCGGCTCAGGTGAGCTTCAGGACCCGGGCGGCGTTGTCGTGGAGGAACTTGGGCCACACCTCGTCGCGGAAGGGGACCGACGGCATGTCGGTCATGATCCGCTCGATCGACAGGCCCATCGGGAAGTAGCCGGCGTAGATCACCTTGTCGGCGCCCCGGGTGTTGGCGTAGTCGATGACCGCCTTCGGGTAGTACTTCGGGGCGAAGGCGCTGGTCGAGTAGTGCAGCCCCGGCCACTTGAGCATGAGCTTCACGGCCAGGTCGGCCCACGGCTCGCACCCGTGGCGGGTCACGAACACCAAGTCGGGGAAGTCGTACATCACCTCGTCGATCAGCTCGACGTGCTGGGGGGCGAAGCGGATCCGCGGTCCCGGCACCCCCGCACAGCAGAAGATCGGGATGTCGAGTTCCACGCACTTGGCGTAGATCGGGTACATCTTCTTGTCGTTGATCGGAACCTGGGGGAAGGTGCCGGCCGGGAAGCAGCCGACGGCCCGGGTCCCGTAGGTCTCGTACTCCCGGACCAGGCGGCGGATCCCCTCCATCCCCTCGTTGGGGTCACAGCTCGAGGAGGCGATGAACCGGTCGGGATGCCGCTTGAGGGCCAGCGCACCGGTTCCGGCCGGGTCACCGACGCCGATCATCCCCTTCTCGATGCCCCAGCGGTCCATCTCCCCGAGGGTCACGCTGATCGGGTCCTCGCTGTCGGTCAGCTGCTTCTCCGGGACCTGCTTGAACATGTACTCGACGGGGAACTGGAACTCCTCGCGCGACTGGCGGTCCTTCGTCTGACGAGTGATGAAGGCGTAGGTCTGGGCCATGTCACGGTGGGGGAACCCGATCATGGTGTCGATGATCGGAACGCCCTGGGGCATGGGCACGGCTGGCTCCTCTCGTGCGGGCGGCTCCGGCGGGCGGTTCACGGCGCCGGCCGCTGCATACAGTAGGCGGCCGTGCCGCCGCTGCCTCTCGACGGTGTACGCGTCGTCGACACCACCGACGAGC
>DASUHN010000137.1 GCA_036273495.1 Acidimicrobiales bacterium
ACCCTGCTCTGGGACCACCCGGAGCGGTTCGAGCCCGACCGCGGGACGCTCCGCTCGTACCTGCTCACCATGGCGCACCGCCGTGCCGTCGACGCCGTCCGCCGGGAGGAGCGGCGCCGGGGCCGGGAGGAGCGGGCCTCCGTGCGGACCGTGGCGCCCTACGACCTCGAGCACGAGGTGTGGGACCTGGCGGTGGCGTCGCACGTGCGCGAGGCCCTGGGCCGCCTGGCCGACGCCGAGCGCCAGGTGATCGAGCTCGCCTACTTCTCCGGCTACACCTACCGGGAGGTGGCGGCGCTGCTCGGCCAACCGGAAGGCACGGTCAAGAGTCGAATCCGGTCGGGGCTGGCCCGGCTGCGGGCGGAGCTGGCCGACGCGGGGGTGGGGGAGTGAGCCTGCCCGGCGGGGATCACGACGAGATGCGCGACCTCGTGGCCGCCTACGCCCTCGATGCCGTGGACGACGCCGACCGGGACGCGGTGGAGCGCCACGTCGAGACGTGCCCCCGGTGCCGGGCCGAGCTGGCGGCCCACCAGGAGACCGCCGCCCTACTGGCGTTCTCCGGCGGCCAGGCGCCCGGCGAGGTGTGGGAGCGCATCGCCGACGCCATCGGCGCGCCCGGGTCCCCACCCCCGGCGCTGGAACTGGTGACGGCCCGGCCGCGCCGGGTCAGGCGGCGATGGGTGGCGGCGGTGGGGGCGGTGGCGGCGGGGGCGGTGGCCGCCGCCGTGGCCCTGCTCGGGCTCACCGTGTCCCACCAGTCGGCGCGCATCGACGACCTGGCCGCCGCCGCCGGGAACCAGGCCACCCTGCGCCAGGCGGTGACGGCGGCCCTGCAGCCGGGGGCGCGCAACCAGCCACTCGTCTCCCCGTCCGGCACCGTGCTCGGCGACGTCGTGCTCGGCGCCGAGGGCGGCGGCTACGTGATCGCCGACCGCTTCCGGACCCTGCCCGCCGACCGCACCTATCAGCTGTGGGCCATCGTCGACGGGACGCCCGTGTCCCTGGGCCTGCTGGGGCCGGACCCGACGGTGTTGGTCTTCCGGCCTGCCCCCGGGGCCAGCGAGCTGGCGGTGACCGCCGAGCAGCGGGGCGGGGCCCTGCGGCCGAGCGGGGCCCCGGTGGCCGCGGCCAGCATCTGAGCGGGACCGGGCCGCGCCGGCGGCATCCGCACCGGTGCGCCCGGGTACCTCTCCCGTATGCCTGACACCGGGGCGGCGCCCCGCTCGCGCCGCGGGTCGCTCCGGAAGTGGGGCCCGCGCCTCGTCGTGGCCGGTCTCATGGTGGCGGCGCTCGTGTTCCTCGTGGGCAAGGGCCACGAGGTGGTGAACGGCTTCGACCTGCTGGCCCATCCCCGGGTGGGATGGCTCGTCTCCGCCGTGGCCATGGAGGTCCTTTCGCTGTGGGCCCTGGCCCGCCTGCAGTGGCTGTTCCTGCACGCCGCCGACGCCGACATCGGCACCGGCGTGATGGCCGAGCTGACCGCCGCCCACAACGCCATCACCATGTCCGTGCCCGGCGGGGTGGCGTGGTCGACGGCGTTCGTCTACGACCAGCTCCGACGGCGCGGCGTGGAGCGGAACCTGGCCGGCTGGTCGATCCTCTCGAGCGGTGCGGTCTCGAGCTTCTGCCTCTTCCTTCTGGTCGCGGCGGGTGTCGAGTGGACGGCGCACGGCCCGGCCTCCGCCGCCAAGATCCCGGTGGCCCTGCTGGCGGCCATACCGCCGGTTGGGGCCATCGCCTTGGTCGTGGCCCGCCGGCGGGGCGTCACCCCGCGCGAGCTGAGCGACCGGGTGGCGCGCCGCCTCGACCGCTGGATCGGGAAGCGGGCCGGGAAGTGGCTGCGCAACCTGTCCCGGGACCTGGGCCGGTACCAGCCGACGAAATGGGAGTGGGCCCGCACGTTCGTGGCCGCCCTGGTCAACTGGCTGTCGGATCTCGGGTGCCTGGTGGCGAGCATCCACGCCATCGGCGGCCGGGTTCCCTGGCCCGGGGTGCTGATCGCCTACTCGCTGGCCAAGGTGGCGGGCATCCTCCCCATCACCCCCGGCGGGCTCGGTGTCGTCGAGGCGGGTCTGTCCGGGCTGCTGGTGCTCCACGGCATGGACTCCAGCCGGGCCATAGCCGCCACCGTCCTCTACCGGCTGATCAGCTTCTGGCTCCTCCTGCCGGTCGGCTGGTCCTACTGGGCCTTCTTCAAGGTGCGCGCCCGCCGGTCCGACTCTCCCGCCGAGGCCACGTCGACCGGGTAGCTGCGCCGGCCCCCGAGGAGCACGAGCCCGCCGGCCACGAGCGGGACGATCATGATCAGGAACGTCAGGTCGAGGCCGTGGGCCTGGGCCGGGCTGACCGTGGTGTGGCGGACGTCGATCCCCGCCCCCAGCCCGGCCCGGCTGCCGCCGAGTACCTCCGACAGGAGCCCGAACAGCAGGGGGGCAAACGCCTCCAGGCTCTGGCGCATCATCGTCCGCACCCCTTCGGCCCTCCCCCACAGGCGGGAGGGCACGACGTCGAGCCGGGCGGCGTCGAGGGCGGGGTTGGGGGCGGCCACGAAGGCGGCGGCGGCCACGAACAGGGGCAGGGACACGAAGAGCAGCGGGCTCAGCAGGGCCGGCACGAGCAGGGCGGCGGCCACCACGTAGCCCACCGTTCCGACGAGCAGGCGGCCGTCCAGCCGGCCCCGGCGGATCAGGCCGTCCGCCTTGCCGCCGGCCACGAGCAACCCGGCCACCGCGCCCAGGCCCACCACGGCGAGGAGCATCGTGGCCGGCCCCTGCCCCACGCCGTACCGGCCCCTCATGAAGACCACCGCGAACGTCCGCAGCCCGGCGAAGAAGAAGTACCCGAGCGACGACGCCACGATCAGGACGACGTTGGTCCGCACCCGTAGCACGTACCTGACCGCGGCCCACAGGCCGAAGTCGTCGGCGGCGGCGTCGATGACGATGTCCTCGTCGGGCTCGACGCCCAGCTCCTCGATCTTGCGCAGCACCACGGTGTCCTCCCGCGTGGCCTCGACGCGGCTCTGACCGCCCCGGGCCGGCTCCGGGAGCAACCGCCGGACGGCGACGCTGAGGACGACCGCCGGGACGGCCAGCACCGCCAGCGCCGCCCGCCACCCGAACCAGCCCGCCGCCAGGCCGGCCAGCACGACGCCGACGCCGGCACCGGCCACCTCGCCGGTGAGGATGAAGCCGTACATGCGCCCGCGCTCGCGACCGGGGAAGAAGTCCCCGGTGAGCGAGGCGATGGTGGGTCCGGCGGTGGCGGTGACGGCGCCCAACGCCACCCTCGTGACCATCAGGAAGGTGAACGACGGCGCCACCGCCCCGCATGCCTGGGCGGCGGCCCACACGGCGATGCTGATCCACAAGAGGCGCACCCGGCGGCTGCGATCGGTCAGGGCGCCCACGGGGATGGTGGCAACGGCGCCGACCAGAGACGAGACCGTCACCATCAGGCCGACCTGCCAGTTGCCGATGTGCAGCCCGTGCTCCAGCTGGACGGCCACGGCCCCGACGGCTCCGTTGTCGGCGGCGCTCAGGCCCAGGACGGACGCGAGCAGGATCACCACCCGCCGGCGGTCGGGACCGCCCAGCACCTCGGTCAGCCGGTCGAGGCCGGCCTGGAACGCGTGACCAGGAGAGAGGCCGCGCAGGGCGGTCACGTGGCCAGCAGCTGTCCGATGGGGCTGCCGTCGAGGCCGGTCAGCAGATCGGCGGCGTCCCGGTAGACCGCGACCGCTCCCGCGCCGCGCAGGTCGGCGGCGAAGATGTCCCCCTCGGGCTTGGCCGCCTCCACGTCCCCGGAGTCGGTCACGCCGTCGATCCATTCGTCGGCGTCCAGGGCGCGCAGGAGGTCCCCCACGTCGCGCTTCTTGGCCGACGTCGCCAGCACCACGCGTGCACCCCGCCCCGACACCTCCGCCAGCAGGCGCCGGGCGCCGGGCAGGGCCCGGATCTCCCCCTTCAGCCTCCGGTAGTGGTGCCCGTGGGCGTCGGACAGCTGCGGGTCGTCGCGGCCGAGGAGCGAGGTCAGCAGCTCGGACGAACCCATCCCGACGAGGTGGTGCACGGCGGCCATCGCCACGTCGTGGCCGGCGTCACCGAGGGCCCGCCACCACGCCAGGGCGTGCAGGTAGGTCGTATCGGTGAGCGTCCCGTCGACGTCGAAGAGAACGGCGGCCCGAGGCACGGGTGGGGTGCTACCCGGGCGCGGCCGGCTCCACGCCTGGCCCGGTCAAGGGCGGCGGGGGCGCCTCACCGGTAGGTCCGGCGCAGCTCCTGTTTGAGGATCTTGCCGAGGGCGTTGCGGGGCAGGGCGGTCACGATCTCCAGCCGCTCCGGGATCTTGTGGGTGGCGAGCTGCTGGGCCCGGCAGTGCTCGGCCAGCTCGGCCAGGCTCACCGCCCCCGCCCCCTCGGCCGGCACGACCACGGCGCAGGCGCGCTCGCCCGTGCGCGCGTCGGGCACGCCGATGACCGCCACGTCGGCCACCTTGGGGTGGGTATAGAGGACGTTCTCGATCTCCTGGGCCGAGATGTTCTCGGCGTTGCGGATGATGATGTCCTTTATCCGGCCGGTTATGCGCACGTGGCCCCGCGGCCCGACCACGCCCAGGTCCCCGGTGCGGAAGTAGCCCTGGTCGTCCACCGCCTCGGCGTCCAGGGCGGGGTCGACGTAGCCCCGGCACATCTGCGGGCCCCGGAGCCGCAGCTCTCCCTCCTGGCCGGGGGCCACCTCCCGCCCGTCGGTCCCGACGACGCGCAGGTCGACCCCGGGCACGACCCGACCCTCGGTCAGGGCCAGGTCCTCGTCGGTGTCGTCGAGCGTGCACACGGTGGCGATCGGGAACTCGGTGAGGCCCCAGCTCGACACGATCCCGATCCCGAAGAGCTCCTTCATCTCGTAGTAGAGCTCGGGCGGCTTGGGGGCGCCGCCCGAGGCGAACGCCTTGAGCCGGGTGAACAGGGGGTCGGGGCCGTGCCGGCGCTGGGCCTCGATGTAGGCGTGGAAGAACGGGACGGCGCTGCCGAGGATGGTCCCGCCCCTCTCGGCCATCACCTGCGGGCTGCGCTCCCGGTCGAAGGTCTCGATCAGCAGGATGCGGGCGCCGGTGTGGAGACCGACCACGGTCATGGCCATCCCGCCGATGTGGGTGTAGGGGAACGGGATCGGCACGCAGTCCCCGGTGTCGACCGCGTAGCCGAGGATGGTGCCGTTGGCGGCGTTCATCACCGAGCTGTCGGTGTGGCGGGCGCCCTTGGGGTCGGCGGTGGAGCCCGAGGAGTAGTAGATGTGGCGGACGGGGTCTCCCTCACCCGTCGGTGGGGGCGGGAGGGTGGCCGGGTCTCCGGAGGGAAGCCCGTCGTCGACGACGAGGGTCTCGACGCCCGACTCGGCGGCGATCTCCCCGGCCATGGCGGCGTAGTCGAATCCCCGCCACACCCCCGGCGTGATCAGCAGGTCCGCCCCTGTCTGGCCGACGATGAAGCCGACCTCGCGCCGGCGGAGGATCGGGATGATCGGGTTCTGCACGGCGCCGAGACGGGCCAGGGCCATGACCAGGACCGGGGAGTCGAGCCGGGTCGGCAGCTGCCAGCTGACCACCGAGCCGGCCCGTACGCCCCGGGCCCGCAGGCCGGCGGCCACCGTCTCGGACGCCGCCACCCACTGGGCGGCGGTCAGCGCGGCGCCCCGGTCGTCCTCGAGGAGGACCCGGTCGGGGGTGCGGCGTGCCCGTCCCGCCAGCAGCTCCCACAGGGTCCCGGGGTAGACCGGCACCTCCACCGACGTCCTCCTACGCTCTGCCGGCGCGGGAGCTTGGCACAACCAGCCGGGGCCCGATAGCGGAAGAGAGGGAACTGATGGCCAATCCCAGCTTCGACCTGAGCGGCAAGGTGGCGGTGGTCACCGGCGGGAGCCGGGGCATCGGGCGGGCCATCGTCCAGGGCCTGGCCGAGGCGGGGGCCGACGTGGTCGTGGCGAGCCGCAAGCTCGACAACTGCCGCCAGGCGGCGCAGGAGGTCGAGGCGACCACCGGCCGGCGGGCCCTGGCGGTCGGCTGCCACGTGGCCCACTGGGACCAGTGCGACGCCCTAACCGACGCCGTGTACGCCGAGTTCGGCCGCTGCGACGTGCTCGTGAACAACGCCGGCATGTCCCCGCTGTACGACCGGCTCACCGACATCACCGAGGAGTACTACGACAAGGTCCACGCCGTGAACCTCAAGGGGCCCACACGCCTGGCGATCAACTTCGGGTCGCGCATGGCCGCGGCCGACGGGGGCTCGATCATCAACGTGGGAACGGTGGGCTCGCTCCGGCCCGGCAGCCGCGAGCTCGTCTACGCCTGCGCCAAGGCCGGGCTCAACGCCCTGACGGTCGCCATCGCCGAGGGCTACGCCCCCAAGGTGCGCTCCAACGCCATCCTCCCCGGGCCGGTCATGACCGACATCACCCTGGCGTGGAGCCCGGAGATGCGGGCCAACGCCGGCGCCGGAGTGCCCCTCGGCCGCCCCGGCTACGCCGAGGACTACGTCGGGCCGGCGCTGTGGCTGGCCAGCGAGGCCTCGGCGTTCGTCACCGGGGTGATCGTCCGCGTCGACGGGGGCCTGTACCGCCAGCTCTGACCCTCACGACCCGAACCGGGCTCATTCGACTTCGTCGACCAGGCCCCACTCGAGGGCCACGGGCACCGGCAGGGGCCGCCCGCTGAGGGCCAGGTAGGCGGTGCGCTGCCGGCCGATGCGGGCCAGGATGCTGGCGGTCCCCCCGGCCCCGGGCACCAGGCCCATGGCCACTTCCGGCAGCCGGAAGGTGGTGCCGGCGGCGGCGACCACCCGCGTGCAGAAGGCGGGCAGCTCGATGCCGGCGCCCACGCACGCCCCGTGCACCCGGGCGGTGGCGCCGAGCTGGTGCAGCAGCAGGCCGGGGCTGCGGGACGTGCGGGCGGCGTGGGCGGTGACCGGGTCGGGCGTGGTGCCGAACTGGCTGAGATCCCCGCCGCTGCAGAAGGCGGGACCGTTGCCGC
>DASUHN010000138.1 GCA_036273495.1 Acidimicrobiales bacterium
GACGGCGGCATCTTCACCTTCGGGGACGCCGGCTTCCACGGTTCGACGGGCAGCCTCAGGCTGAACGCCCCGGTGGTGGCGATGGCGCCGACCGCCGACGGCCGGGGCTACTGGCTGGTGGCCTCCGACGGTGGGATCTTCACGTTCGGGGACGCCGGCTTCCACGGCTCGACCGGCGGCTCGCGACCGGTGGCGCCCGTGGTCGGCATGGCGGCCACCCACGACGGCGGGGGCTACTGGCTGATCGCGGGCGACGGGAGCCTCTATCCCTTCGGAGACGCCCATGCCTATCCGCCGACGGCGACGAGCGGTGGGGCCCCGGCGTCACCCGGACCAGCGTCGGCGTCGGCCCTGGCCCCCACGGCTGACGACGGGGGCTACTGGCTGCTCCGCCGGGACGGCACCGTCACCGCCTTCGGCGACGCGCCCGCCTTCGGCTCGGCCACGGGCATCGGTTCCGACCCGGCCGTGGCGTTGGCGGCCACCCCGGACGGGGGCGGCTACCTGGTCGTCACCGCCTCGGGCAACGTGTACAGCTTCGGGGACGCTCCCAACTTCGGCAGCGTGCGGGATCAGGTTCCCCGTTACCCCGGTCGCGCCCTGGCCGTGACCGGCCATCCCGCCTCCTAGAGTCCCTCTGCCATGGCTCCGCCTCCGGACGAGACCCCCGACGTCGACGCCGTCGTCGACCGGCTTCGCAGCACCGTCGAGGCCCGGCGGAAGGAGGGGCTGTATCCGGCGGGGCTGGAAGAAGACCTCGACGCCCACTTCCGGCGCATAGCCGCCCACCGGGTGGAGCCCGACCTGAGCCGTCTCGACGAGCTAGTCGAGCGGGTCAGGGCGCTTCCGGGACTGAGCACCGAGCGCATCTCCCCGGCCTCGGATCTTCCGGGAGGTGCGTCGCTCCACCGGGCCGTGGCCCGGCTGACCGACCGGCAGGTCCAGGGCGTGCTCGAGCAGGTGCAGGATGTCGTGTCGGCGCTGCAGGCGGTGGTGGGGGAGCTGGCCGACGCCCTCCGCCGGCCGAACACCCACCTCCACCCCGATCTCCTCGGCCAGGTCGACGCCGTGCAGGAACGCCTCACCGCCCTCGAGCGGCAGCCCGCCGACGCGCCCGGTGGGCTGGCCGAGATCGGCCGCCGTCTCGAGCGGCTGGAAGCGGCCGAGGCCCGGCGCCAGTTCCGCCCCCCGTTCCGCTGGGAGGCCTTCGACGCCGAGTTCCGCGGCAGCACCGACGAGATCAAGGAGCGCGCTGCGGACCTCGTGCCCCTGCTCGCCGGGGCCGGCCCCGTGCTCGACATCGGATGCGGGCGCGGGGAGTTCCTCGAGCTGCTCCGCGACGCCGGCACCGCGGGCCGTGGCGTCGACATCGACCCGCAGCTGGTACGCGACGCGGTGGAGCGCGGCCTCGACGTCGAGGTGGGCGACGGCCTCGAGGTGCTGGCCGGCCAGCCCGACGGGTCGCTGGGTGCCCTGGTGCTCATCCAGGTCGTCGAGCACCTCCTGCCCCAGCAGCTCGTCGATCTGGTGACGCTGGCGGTCGACAAGGTGCGACCCGGCGGCAAGGTGGTGATCGAGACGCCGAATCCCCAGTCGCTCTACATCTTCGCCCGGGCGTTCTACCTCGACCCCACCCATCAGGCGCCGATCCATCCGCTGTACCTGCGGTTCCTGTTCGAGCAGGCGGGCTTCTCCTCGGCGGAGCTGCGCTGGCGGTCGCCGCCCCCGGCGCCAGAGATCCTCGTGCCGGTGGGGGACGAGCACCACGATGCCAACGTGGAGCGGGTCAATCAGGTCCTGTTCGCGCCGCAGGACTACGCCCTGATCGCCACCCGTTGACGCGGATCGACCAGCTGGTCGTCTCCGCCGTCCCGGGGGACGCCATCACCACCGCGGCCATCGAGTTGCAGGCCGTCCTGGCCGAGCTCGGTCCGTCGGGCCTGTACGCCCGGTACATCCATCCCGAGATGGAGGGGCGCTTCGAGTTTCCCGAAGCCCGGATGCACCAGAGCCCGGCCCCGTCCGATCAGGACGTGATGGTGTACCACGCGTCGATCGGGGAGCCCACGCTTCGCGACGTCCTTCTGCACGGACCGGAGCGGCTCGTGGTGAACTACCACAACATCTCCCCGGCGGGGCCCTTCTGGCCCTACGACGCCGACTTCGCCTCCCGGCTGGACTGGGGGCGGGACGAGCTGGCGGCGCTGGCCCCCCGTGCCTCGCTTGCACTGGCCAACTCGGCCTACAGCGCCGCTGAGCT
>DASUHN010000139.1 GCA_036273495.1 Acidimicrobiales bacterium
GCCTCGACTGCTACCGGACGGGGGCGCCGGTAGTGAACCAGGACCTAGCCACCGTCAACGGCCGCTGGCCCCGCTTCTCGGTCGAAGCTCTCGCGGCCGGCTTCCATTCGGCGCACGCCCTGCCCCTGCGCTTGCGTGGCATTGTCATCGGTGCCCTCAACCTGTTCAATGTCGAGCCGGGGGAGATGCGAGAAGCCGATATCGAGGTGGCCCAGGCCCTGGCCGACGTCGCCACGATCGCCGTCCTGCAGCATCGCGCCGCGCTCGAGGCCCAGACCGTGAACGAACAGCTCAACCACGCCCTGAACAGCCGCATCGTCATCGAGCAGGCCAAGGGCATGGTTTCAGAGCGGAAGGGCCTCGACATGGAACAGGCCTTCGGGACACTCCGGAACTACGCCCGCAGTCACAACCTTCGACTGGTGGATGTCGCCAACGACGTCATCTTCGGAGCTCTGGCCGCCGCCGACCTGGACCCGCCGCCGCATGTGAACCCATCCCCGGGGAGGGGGTAGGTGCCGCCGGTCGCGGGAGCTCGGGGGGGACGCGGAAGGCGGCCGGAGCGCTGAAGTCAACCATGTCGAGCAGGTCGTCAGCGGCCGCGTCGCGTGCGGTCATCGGCGGCAGATTCCATTTCCGCTCGATCAGCTTCAATATCGACGTGTGGTCCCGCTCGACATGGGACACGTACCCGGGGCGGGCATAAGGAGATACCACCACGGCGGGGACACGGAAGCCATAGCGATCGAAGCCCCAGCGTCCCCCGGCGTCGGGCTGCTTTTCGTCGGGCTTCGGTGCCGCGGGCGGCGGGACATGGTCGTAATAACCGCCGTGCTCGTCGTAGCACCAGACCAGCAGGGTGCTCATCCACCCCGCGCCGTGCATGGCGGCGTTGATGATCCGCGCCGCGAAGACCTCCCCGGCGCAGATGTCCTGGGGGTTCTCCTCCGAGTTGGCACGAAAGTCGGGGTCGACGATGCTCAGCGCCGGCAGTCGGCCCAGGGCGGCGTCGGCACAGAACCGGTCGACGGAACGGAGGTGGGCCAGGTAGCGCAGCAGGCCAAGCGGGTAGGCGTCGCCGCTGAACTGCAGGAACGACTTGGCGTCACCGGGCTCGGCGCGCAGCCGGTCGATCAAGCCGCGCAGGTACCTCCCGGCCCGATGGCCATGCATCCCGCCGAGGCGGCCGAGGATGGGACCAGCGTGAGACACCGAGTGGTAGTTGGTCCAGCTGATGCGATGGCTGGTGAGCAGATCGAAGACCGTCCCGTTGGCCGGGTAGTCGAGGATCTTGGAGAGCGAGTCGCAAGTCAGGCCGTTGGCCGTCCCCGACAGCAGGAAGCGGCGGTTGGGAAAGGTAGGGCCCAGGCAGGAGGAGAACCAGCGGTCGGCCACTGGGAACGCCCGGGCGAGGCCGTGGTAGAAGGGCAGGTCGGCCTCCGTCCAGTACCCCATGGCCGTTGCCGGCTCGCCGCCCGGGCAATACGCCTCCACGGCCCGGGCGAAGCCGGCGTTGGCTCCGCCGTCCCACTGGAGGTGGGTGGCTTCCCATGACTGGGTGGGCGAGCCGACGGGCTGGGTGGTGGAGCGCAAATGGGCGGCCGCGACCGGCACGCCACCCGATGTCGGATTCGACGCCGACACGGCGCCGTGCTCGTCGGTCGGGAGCCCGTCTCCGCGCCCGAGCACGCCGAAGTAGTTGTCGAACGAGTGATTCTCCATCATCACGACCACGATGTGGCGAACCTCGGGCAAGCAGTCCGTCCCGGCCGGCCGATCTGAGAACGGGAGGCACGACGGGTCATCATCCGGCGCTCGCCGGGCCGCCAGCGCCGCCTCGATGCGCGCCAGCGCCCCGAGGCTCATTGCGGGGCGCCTGTCATAGGCTGACTCCGCCGGTGGCGAACAAGGCGATCGCGGCGATGCCCATCATGGCCGTGGTGAACCACCCCAGGATCTTGGCGACCTTTCCGTTGACGTAGTCGCCCATGAGGGTGCGACTGCTGGAGACCCACATGACCACCACAAGGAACGGTGCGGCGGCGACGCCGTTGATGACGGCGACGAGGATGAGCAGTTTGATCGGGTTGACGTGCAGCAGGCTGAGCGCCGTGCCGCCGAGGGTCCCCAGGGCTACGAGGCCGTAGAACACGGGGGCCTTGCGGACCGATCGCGAGAACCCCCATTGCTTGCCGAGCAGCCCGGCGACGCCTACCGAGCCGGCACCGGCGCGCACGGGAATGGCCAAGAGCCCACTTCCGATGAATCCGAGGGCGAACAGGCCACTGGCGAAGTGTCCGGCGAAGGGCTTGAGCGCCTCGGCGGCCTGGGCGGCACTTTGGATGTTGGTCTTGTTGTGGGCGTGAAGCGTCTGGGCGGTGGCGACCATGATGGCGAACATGACGAGGTTGGAGAACGTCATGCCGGCGAAGACGTCAAGGCGGCTGGTGCGCTGCTTGCGTTGGGCCAGAGCCGAGCTCCGGCGCTTGAGGGGGAGCGCTCTGGAGCCGCCCTCGGGTTCGTCTCGCATTTCCTCGAGCCAGTGGGCGCTCTGCCAAAGAACAGGTACGGCGAGATGGTCGTGCCGAGCACGGCCACTAGCAGCGCCAGATAGGCCTTGCTGAACTGGATGTGGGGGACCAGGGTGTGGGCCAGGACGCTGCCCCATTGGTGGGTGACCAGGACGGCCACCACCAGATAGGCGAGCAACGCAGCGCACAGCACCTTGAAGACGAGGGCGATCCGGGCGAAGGATCCCAGCACGAGCAGGGTGGTGATGAGGGCGCCGGCTATGAGGGCCCAGATCCAGGTAGGCCCGGCATGGAGCAGTTGCATCCCCGAGCCGATGGCGACCAGGTCGGCGGCGATGTTCAAGGCGTTGGCCACGACCAACGCCACAAGCAGGACGGCGAGGACGCTTCGACCGGCCCGGTGGAAGCGCTTGACGGCCAGCTCCCCGAGCCCCGAGCCGGTGGCGAGGGCGGTGCGGTCACAGATCTCCTGGACCGCGGGCATGAGCGGCAGGGTGAGCAAGGCCGTCCACAGAAAGGCCAGGCCGTATCGGGCGCCGGCCTGGGAGTAGGTGGCGATCCCCGACGGGTCGTCGTCGGATGCCCCGGTGACCAACCCCGGCCCCATGGCCCGTAGGTACTGACGCCACACCGGGCCGGTGCCCGCCTTGGTGAGGTCGAGCTCCGATGTCCGCCTGGGCGCGGGCGCCGGACCGGCCTGGGTCGATGCGGAGCCGGCTTTGTCCTCTGCCTTTATCGCCATGATCGAGCGATACCTAGCTCCGCCCCGGCCCGGACCCACGAGGATTGCGCGCAAGGGGCCACGTCGGCAGCGAGGTCTCCTCCGCCCGTTGCCGGGCCGCCCGTCCCGTCGGACTCAAGGCGGTCGGGGATGAGCGACGAGCGGTCCGCCGACCATGCGTCGAGGAGATGGCGGGCGAAGCGGTCTTCGACCATTAGCACGGCGGCCGCCCCGAAGAGCAGGTCGGCACCCAGAGCCGGCTCGGCTTCGACGAGCCCGGCGACCATCCGCTCGAGGGCGATCACCCCGTGGCGGGCGTCCGCGGCCACGTGGACGTCGTAGAACCGGCGCCCTTCCGGACCTACACCGAGGCGGGCCAGGGCCCGGCTATAGCGGCCCATCGGTTCGACCGAGGTCATCTCGAAGACAGCCAGGTGGCCGACCAGCGCCCCCCGCCAGCGCCGGTGCAGGCCGAACATCGAAGCCAAATTGACCGTCGCCAACGTCGCTGCTGGCAGCCGGTCGAGGTAGGCCCCGTAGGTGGGATCGAGGCCCAACGCCGCCATGGTGGCGGCGAAGAGCGACGAGTGCATGTCGGCGGCGCGGCCCGAGCCGTACTCGTCGTTTTGGATCTCCACCATCGCCGCCTTGGCCTCACCACCAAGCCTCGGGATGGCAAAGGTGTGGGGGTCGGCCTCCTTGAGCTGATAGGCCGAGCGGTGTACGCAGAACTCGCGGAGCTGGCCCAACGTCCCGGACTCCATGAGGAAGGTGGACAGTGACGGGCCCGACGCCCGAGCGACCAGCTCTACCAGAGCGCCGCTTACGTCGGCGAGGCCCCCACGCCCGACCGGACGTACCTCGTCGCGCAATCGGTACAGGAAGGCCCGCTCCAACCCGGCCCGGAAACCAAGGAGCGCCGGGTCCCACTCCCAGTCGGCATCAGCGCCAGCGAGCCCGCGGTAGTGGAGCTCATAGCAGCAATAGAGGGCCAGCTGCAGATCGTCGTCGTCCAGCGCGTCGAGTGCTGCCTCTGGCGCCGTCGGGCCGGGGGAGAGGAGAAGCCCTTGGATAGAGAAAGGGATCTGCTGAATAGCCGATAGCACCGTCTCGCTGAGCGGACCGCGGGGCTTGGGCGGGCGCAGACCGCCCGGCTCGCATTCGCGGGCCGAAGCGTGAGGAAGCGGGGAGCGTCCGGTGGCGCCTTCGGTGACGGCGGGCACGGGTGCGAACCGACTCAGCTCGGTTAGGGCCGGCAGGCCAAGAGCCGGGCCAGACGCGAGGCGTCGGTCGTCAGCGTCCTTGGCCATCTGGCCGGTCTTGTCGCTGGCTCGGGGTGCATGATTGGGCTTGTGGATGGCCGGCTAACCCCGGGGCTGTTGCCGTGGGCCACGGACGAGCCCGCCGGGTGCCACCTTGGCCCCCCGACGAGCTCCGGCAATCCGTCATCTTCAAGACCGTGGTGGGCGGAGTACCCGGCCAAGCCGCGGTGGTGCTTTCTAAACGACAGGAAGACCGCAACATCGATCGCGCCGCCGGCTTTACCCGCGTACGGCGTCCTTGATCTTCTCGCCGGCCTGCTTGAGGTCGGCTCTTGACTGATCGCGCTTTCCCTTGCGTTCGAGGGCCTCGTTCCCGGTCGCCCGGCCGGCGACCTCCTTGACCTTGCCCTTCATCTGCTGTGACTCGTTCTTGGCCTTGTCCTTGTTGGACATTGGTTCCTCCTCGGGAGGGTTGGTTTGGCGGATGTTGGCGGCGCGACCCCGCCGCCCGGCTCGAAGGCCGCGGTGGCTGGGTCGGCGCTGACCGAGATGACAGGGTTGTTACACGACCTCGCGTTCACGGACGACGGTGTCGCGCTGAGTGCTGACGGCGCCGCCGCCCATTGACGTCGACGTGCGGTGGAAGCCGCCCCAGGTGCTCCAGAACACGCACGACAGCAGGAAGCCGATGCCACCGACGATCATCAGGATGACTCCGACGGTGTGCAGGTTGAACCCGTGGGAGTTCGTGACGGTGATGGCGAAGTCCAAGATGGCCCCGATGGCCACCACTATGAGACTGGGGACGATGCCCATGTTTCTATCCTTCTTTCCCGCCGTGTCCACTGGGCGCGCTCTGCGCCCAGGGTGGTGTACTGAACTGTCCGTTCTTTGGTCCGGTCCCGAGGGCCCGGGGGGGTTCCTTGCTGGGACGCCGATGATCCAAACTGCAGGCCCTTGAGGGGTTCGGCGGGGTCCGGGTTGTTTGTGGTGGAAGGCGCCTCCGAGGGGCCGATCAGGCGCTGGAGCCGCGGCGTTGTGAGGAGGATCATGGAGAGGCCACCATCACATCGGCCCGGCCAACAGGCGGCGGTCATTGGGGGTCACCCCGGCCCGCGCAAGATCAGTTGGGATTGCCCGAAGAGCTCCAGCATCCGAACGGTCATCCCCGTTGGCGCCCGAATTGTCAGCTGGCGGCCTCGCTCGCGCAGGGCCTGGCCGGCCTGACCGAGGGCTCGGAGTCGAGGTGTCGATGAAGTGGGTGTCGGCCAGATCGATGATGACCGTGCCCTCGTGATCGCGGATGAACCGATCGAGCATGTCCTTGAGGACAGGAACTGTGGCGATATCCGCCTCACCTCGCAGGGCCACGACCGTTGCGATTGCGGTGCCGTCTGCGGACAGGGACACGACGAGGCCGGGGGCGCGAGCCGTCGACTCTGTGAGGGTCGTGATGGCCATTCGGCAACCTCCCTGGTCGAAGCGCAGCTGATGCGCTACCAGGGTCCGGAGCAACGCTCCCGGAGGGTGCCGGTGCTAACGGCAGAGTCAACACGGTACGGGCGTTACCCCCGCGTCAAGAGCGAGGATACTCCGGACGCGCCGAAACAGCAATGCGCCCGACCGGCGCGCCTCGTTCGATATGCCAAGCAAGCGACCTCTCCGGAGGTTGGCGGACGGCGAGCTTGCCGCCGGAGGCTGCCCCCGGAGTCCCCCTGATAGGTACGCTTACCCCGAGAAGAGCTCGCTACCTGCACGGGCGAGGCTGATGCAACAGCTCGAGATCGACCAGCGAGGTGTCCTCATCCTCTCCTCGGTCGCCGGGCCCCTGGTTGGCCCGGCCGGCCTCGGCCGGGTCCGTCGTCGGGGGAGTCGAGGTATGGGCGCCTGGCTCCGCCGTCCATGCCGCCGCGGCGGGAGGGTGTGCCTTCTGGATATGCGAGACCGGGCCTGGCGGCTCTCACATGAGAAGTTTTGTCGGTTTGCGCCATCTGGGGCGACCCGATCGGGACGTCGCCTACGTGAGCGGCAGCGACGTGTGTCACGGCCGCCGCGACGATAACCGACGCCTCGGTGACCCCCAACCGGCGCCCATGGCAGCTGTCTACGGCCGTCGGCCACCCTGGCACGACATCCAGGCGGCGATAGCGCGGGCCGGCCGGCGGCGATGTCGAGGCCGTCTTCCGGGAACGCTGGAACGATCCGGCACCGCTGACTCGGGACCCACTGCACCGCCTCCGTCCGCAGGCGATCATCAATGCCGACTGTGCGCGAACCTCCACCCGTATCCGGCCACGAGGCACACCAGGAACACGACAATTAGTAGCCAAAGCAGACCCATATCACTCACCTTTTCTTTGTCGGACAAACAGCCATTCAGAGGCGTCCTTGGTGGCCCGGCGCCACCTTGCCGGGGCGGGCTACCCGGGATGTGTCCGCTACTAGAAATGGCGGATGTGCTCGGCGTGAACGTCTGCCACGTCCGCCGGGTGGTCTTCGAGCGCCGGATCCCCTATGTGAAATGGGGCCGGCTGGTGCGCTTCGACCCGAGGGACATCGACCGGTGGCTGCGGGAGAGCGGTTTGAGCCGGCCTACTTGAGCCAGTACAGCCCGGCCGGCGGATCCTGCTGTTCGGATGCCCAGGCGTGCAGGCGCTGGGCCAGGTGGACGGCCATCGCCCCTCGGGGCGGCAGGTCATCCCGACGCACGAACACCACCGGGGCCGTTGGCTTACCAGCACCCTGACGCTCTTGGAGGAGCCGGGCGAAGTCGGCGAAGTTCTCGGTCACCACCACTCTGCCTTCCGTGGCCGCCCGGTCGAAGACCTCGGCGTCCTCGACGGCCGACATGCCGACATCGAGGACGGACACGGCGTCGTGCCCATGCTGGCGAAGCTTTTCAGCCGCGGCGGGAGGAAGCATCTCGTCGAGGAGCCACCTCAAGAAGACAGGAGCCGTTCACGCCGCTCGATCGCCTCCCGCACCTGACGAGCAGCCTCATCGTCTGCCGCGATCCGGGCATCGACCTCATCAGGGAAAGCCGTGTAGAACTCCACCGCCAGCCGGACCTGATCGATAGTGAGCCCAGAATCCTCGGCGACCTGTCGCAGACGCGGCTCACCCTTGCCCCGAGTCCGGCGGACAGCACGGACAACCTCCCAGAGGTCCGGTCCGTTGGCCAGCCCGGCCCGCCTGCCGGTAGGCCCGGACCGGTACACGATGCCCGGGAACTTGCGGGTCTTGAGGCCCTCGTCGAGCAGCCCGGCCACCAGAGCGGTGGCCGACGTGCCACTGGCCGACGCCTCGGAGTCCAGGCGCTCGAGCAGGTCTTCGGGTAGGCGGAACGAGGTAGGGCGAGCCATGTAGCGCACTGTAGCGCAGGCGCACTACGCCAGTCGCGCGGTGGCGCCCAGCCCGTGAACGCCAGGAGGCCAGCCCGATGCTCGGCGGAGGGCCGGTTGATCGGGGACCACTGACCGTCGGAGCATCCGAGAGTCCGACTATCGGAGAGTAGGAGTAGATAGGTATAGTGTGATGCCGTGGCTCGTACGACCCTCCGCGCCAAGGGCCAGCTGACGCTTCCCGAGGAGGTCCGTAGGGCCGCCCGTCTGGAGGAGGGCGACCTCCTGGACGCTGAATTAACGCCCGACGGGATCCTGCTCCGTCCCCAGAAAGTGATCGACGCCACCCAGGCGTGGTTCTGGACCCCGGAGTGGCAAGCGGGGGAGCGGGAGGCGGATGCCGAGATGGCCGCCGGCGCGGGCGAGACCTTCGAGTCCGGGGAGGCGTTCCTCGAGGCCCTCAAAAGAGCGGCCAAGCCCGCCGCGCGTCGACGCCTCTCGTCCTAGCGCTTGCCAACCTACGAGTGGCTGCCACGGTTCCGGTCTGAGTTCGACAGCCTCAATACCGCGCAGCAGGTGGCGTTCCTGGCGGCCGTCGCAGCCTTCGTCGAGGACCTACGGTCCGGAGGCGGGTTCCGCGTCGGCCTGCGCGTGAAGGGCGTGCGGGGCGCGCCAGGCGTCTTCGAGATGACCTGGGCGCCCGATGGCCGGGCCACTTTCGCATCCGGCGGGTCGGTCAGGGTCCGGGAGCCGCACATCGTCTGGCGCCGGGTCGGCACCCATGACGTCCTCCGCCAGCCGTAAGGAGAGGCCGTCCAGGCAAGGGCTTGGTTCTGCTCACCGCGGCCCACTCGGTCGCTCACTTTTCGCTCACTTCTCCGCAGCCCGAGGTAGAGTTCTACCGGCTGACCAGGTACTCCATCGGCGCTGTACCGGGCCTGCAAAGCCCTGCACCCGGGTTCGATTCCCGGCGCCGCCTCTCCCTGGTAGAGGCATGTTCCCCCTGGTCGGAGGCCGTTTCGGGTTCTGGCCAGGGCATGCCTGCTGAGACCGGCTCTGATTTGGTCATCGACTCGGCGACTCGGCGACTCGGCGCCGAGAGAGCGTGACCGTTACAGAGTGGGGGCCTTGCCCTCCATGACCGTCTTCAGCGACCCCCTGTCATCGGTGCCCTCGCCGTGTCGATGGTGTCCAGCCACACCCTGAGCCATCTCCATGCATGGCAGGACCAGTTCATCGTCTGCGGCATCGTGGGGCTGGTCGTGTTCGCGGCGCTGATGGCAGCCCGGCGCGGAACCAGCCCATTCCAGACGCTCTCCACGCGGAGTTCACAGCCCTCGTGTCGTATCGAGTCAGGTTCGGGGATCGGCTTGACTCGAGCCGGGCGGCGCATGCGGCTGGCCAGCCCGGGTCCGTCATCACTGTCGGCGTGGCGGAGCAGTCCGAGCTGCGCCTGCGACGTGAAGGCAGCCAGGGACCCGTGGTGATGGAATGGCAGATAATTCGCAGGGCAGTGAAGGGACGCGCCAAGGCGACAACCGCGAAGAGGCTGACGGCAAGGGGGACGATTGGTTCCTTCAGACGAGGTCGAGTAAGCCCCGTACCAGGAGGTACGTGCCTCCTGCACCACCGACCACGACGGCCAGCAGGCGCGCCCGGGCATGCAGCCAGGCGTTGAGCGCCCCGAGCCAGCGCCCCGCCGCTTCCGGGGCCGCCCGGTAGACGAGGAGCGGTCCCCAGGCCATGACCAGGATGACGGCATCGATCACCACGAGGTTGACTGCCTGGCCGCCGGGGCCCAAACCGGCTTCGGCGGTGGCCCCTACAGCGAGGACGTAGGCGATCGAGGGGGTCCACATCACCAGTCCCAGCCCGAAGGCCCCGAGCAGGTTCATTTGGCGGGGGACCAGGTCGGCCTGCTGGCGTGGCTTTCTCAAGAGGAACGCAGCCGTGGCGGCCAGCGCCACTGCCGGCCACAACCTCGACGGCTCCGACGACCCTCAACGGGGTCCCGGCCGGCGCCGTGTTCGTCGGGGACCTGCTCAGCGTCACCTCCATCCGTCGGGGCTTCGCCGGGCGGGGCATGCCCCGGCGGCTGGGTATGGCGCTCGGCATCCCCGGGGCAGAGAGGATCCCCGAGGGCGCCATGTTGTTCATGGGCTTCACCTCGAGCCACGTCCACGGGCTGGCGGCCGGGAACCTGGCCAGCTACGAGACGCTGCCCGGTTGGACCGACGCCGTCCCCGAGTCGTACATGGCGGGCGGGGCGAACATGCACGTGTCCCACATCGCCATCGAGCTCGAGCGCTGGTACGCGCTGGGCCATCGCGACCGGCTCCAGCGCATGTTCAACCCTCGTCGCGACGACCCCGAGGAGGTGCTTTCCCCCGACCAGTGCCCGGCCACCTCCACCTTCCGGGCCGAGCGCGACGCCGACGTGGAGCGCTACGGGCTGGTCGGGCACAACGAACAGATGCAGTTGCTCTCCCGGGTCGAGGCCGACACCACCACCGCCTATGGACAGATCATCCCCCGGGGCACCACCTTCTTCTTGCGCCAGGACTTCGACACGACCGACAACCCCTTCGAGTTCTGGCTCGACGGGCCGGTGAGCACTGTGCCTCGGGCCGGCGTGCACTTCATCGGCATGGGGCCCTCCGCCCAGCACTTCCACCTCATGCGCACGGAGATGGACAGCCCCGACCTGGCGCCGGCCCACGACCTGCCTGACGAGAACGTGGGATTCACCCACTTCCTCGTCAACACCCACCGGCAGAACTACTGCCTGCCGCCGCGCGCCCATCGCAGCTTCCCGCTGGCCGAGCTGCTGTGAGTGCCGCCGTCAGGCAGTCCCGGCCGCCGGTCCCGTAGGGCGTCGGCGCTGCGATCCGGACTCGAGGTGGTGGGCGGCCATCAGGCCCAGCACGCCCGCCCAGGCGGCCGTCCCCACCCACACCCACACCCGGGCGATGCTGGCCATGAATCCGAGGCCGGGCCCGGCGTGGCCCAGGGTGTAGGAGGCGACGGTGTACATGCCCAGGGGGAACACCACGCTCCACAGGCGAGGCTCGTAGGCGAGGGGGTAGCGGCGCAGACCGTGGCGCCACACCCCGAAGAGGACGAGGAGCGGGATCCACCAGGTCCCGAACGACCACAACACGACCGACAGGCCGAGCACGAAGGGACGCAGCCCGTGCTCGAGCGCCGCCCCGGCTCGGTCGTGCATGGCGAGGATCCCGGCCGCCGCCCTCACGCTGATGGCGGTGGCCCCCATGGCGATCCAGTAGGCGGGCCCCATCTCGGCCGCCGTGACCTCCACGAGCAGCAGGCGCAGGAAGATGATGGCGATGAGGACCAGGTAGAGCATCACACCCACGCCCCAGAACACGACGGCCACCGGGCCCAGCGCCGGTTCTAGCGCGGGCCACGGGTCGTTGGCCGTGAGCGCCGAAGCGACGACAGAGAGCGACTGGGTGGCGACGACCCAGATCAGCCAGGTCCCGTTGATCTCCGCGAGGACCGGATGGCGAGCCGAGACCACCACCGACCAGGGCAGCCCGTAGGTGAGGGCGAGCCACGCCACGCCGGCGCCTGCCGCCAGCCCGAGGGCAACTGCGGAGTGACCGGCCATGAGGACGCGCACGGCGGCCACGTCGGCGCCGGCCACGAGGGTGAAGTAGCCCATGGCGGTCCCGGGCACCTTGAGGCTGGCCCGCACCCTCCCCGGATAGAGAACCAGGCGGGCGGCGTAGGCCGCCAGGAGCACCACAAAGCCGGCACCCGTGACGCCGAGGGCGATCCGGGACAGCACCGGCCGCCCCGCCAGGTCGGCGCCGACCGAGATGATGCCGCTGGCCATGACCAGGGCGAAGTAGCCGGGGTCCAGCTCCTCGATCCAGGCCCGCACGCGGACACGTTAGGGCCGGTCCCCGAGGCCGGGAGACCGGCGGATGTGGTGGAGCCGTCGGGACGCACCTAGCAGTCGCCACGGCCGGTGTTAGCTTCGGCGGGGCTCGCCTCCGGCGGCAGCGGAGGATCTTCCGAGACGGCGTGGAGGGCTTCCGGGGATGGCTTTGTCGGACCGCAGTGACGGCGTAGCAAGCCCCCCCGTAGCCGGTGAGGTCGTGGTGGGCGGTGGCCTGGTCCGGGCGGCGCGCTACCTCCAGCGGGGGGAGGAGTCCCCCGACGCCCGTGAGGTCCACCGCCGGGGCGGGCGCCAGGCCGAGGAGTTCTACCGGGAGCGCTGGCGCCACGACAAGGTCGTGCGCTCGACCCACGGTGTGAACTGCACCGGCTCCTGCTCGTGGCGGGTCTTCGTCAAGGACGGGATCATCACCTGGGAGACCCAGGCCGTCGACTACCCCTCCGTCGGGCCCGACTCCCCGGAGTACGAGCCGCGGGGCTGTCCCCGCGGGGCTTCGTTCTCCTGGTACACGTACTCGCCGGCCCGGGTGCGGTATCCCTACGTCCGAGGGGCGCTCTTGGACGAGTTCCGGGCGGCCAAGGCGGCCAGTGAGGGTGACCCCGTTGCGGCATGGGCTGCGATCACCTCGGATCCGGAGCGGGCTGCCCGTTACAAGCGGGCGCGGGGCCGGGGCGGGTTCGTGCGGGCGGCGTGGTCGGAGGTCCTCGAACTGGTGGCCGCCGCCCACGTGCACACCACGGCCGCTTACGGGCCGGACCGCATTGCCGCCTTCACGGTGATCCCGGCCATGTCGATGGCCTCCTACGCGGCGGGCACGCGCTTCTACTCGCTGCTCGGGGGGACGATCCTGTCCTTCTACGACTGGTACGCGGACCTGCCCCCGGCGTCACCCCAGGTGTTCGGAGACCAGACCGACGTGCCGGAGTCTGCCGACTGGTGGAATTCGTCGTATCTGATCATCTGGGGCACCAACCTGCCGATCACCCGCACCCCCGATGCGCATTTCATGACCGAGGCCCGCTACCGGGGCCAGAAAGTGGTGGTGGTCTCCCCCGACTACTCCGACCACACCAAGTTCGCCGACGACTGGCTGGCCGCCAACCCCGGCACCGACGGGGCGCTGGCCATGGCCATGGGCCACGTGGTGCTGTCCGAGTTCTACCGGGACCGCCAGGTGCCGCGCTTCGTCGAGTACGCCAGCAGCTATACCGACCTGCCGTTCCTGGTGTCGCTGCGGGAGCGAGGCGAAGCCTTCGTGGCCGACCATTTCCTCACGGCCGCCGACCTGGGTGACCCGGGCGAGGGGGCCGAGTGGAAGACCGTTGTGCTCGACGAGGAGAGCGGGGAGCCGGCGGTGCCCAACGGCTCGATCGGGTTCCGCTGGACGGAGTCGGGCCAGGGCCGCTGGAACCTGCGCTTGGACGGCATCAAGCCCGCCCTGAGCCTGCACGGCCGGCCCGGGGCCGAGGCGGTGGCGGTGGACCTGCCTCGCTTCGACGTGGGCGGTGGGGAAGGCGGCTCGGTCATCCGCCGGGGCGTTCCCGCCCTGCGCGTCGGCGGGCGCCTCGTCACGACGGTATTCGACCTGGTGATGGCCCAGTACGGGGTGGGCCGCCCCGGCCTGCCCGGGGACTGGCCCAACGACTATGGCGACGCGTCGGTGCCCGGCACGCCCGCCTGGCAGGAGCGCATCACCTCGGTGCCGGCGGCCGCCGCGGCCCGGGTGGCCCGGGAGTTCGCCCGCAACGCCGAGGTGTCCGGGGGTCGGTCGATGATCGCCATGGGGGCGGGCACCAACCACTGGTACCACTCCGACCAGACCTACCGGACCTTCCTGTCGCTGCTGATGCTGTGCGGCTGCGAGGGGGTGAACGGCGGGGGCTGGGCGCACTACGTGGGCCAGGAGAAGGTGCGTCCGCTCACCGGGTGGTTCACCCTGGCCTTCGCCTACGACTGGGCCCGACCGGCCCGCCACCAGCCGGCCACTCCGTTCTGGTACCTGGCCAGCGACCAGTGGCGCTACGAGGGGCGCCGGGCCGACGCCCTCTCCAGTCCACTGGGAGAAGGCCGATTCGCGGGCCAGAGCGTCGCTGACCTGAACGCCTACGCGGCGCGCCTCGGCTGGCTGCCGTCGCACCCGGCCTTCGACCGCAACCCACTGGATCTGGCCGACGAGGCGGAGGCGGCGGGAAAGGAGCCGGCCGACCACATCGTCGACGAGCTCAGGGCCGGCCGTCTCGGTTGGGCCGCGGCCGACCCCGACAATCGGGCCAACTTTCCCCGGGTGCTCACCGTGTGGCGCTCCAACCTGTTGGGGTCTTCCGGCAAGGGCCACGAGTACTTCCTGCGCCACCTACTCGGCGCCGACAACGCGGTGGCCGCCGACGAGTCCCCGCCCGACGCCCGCCCCAGCGACCTCACGTGGCGGGACCCGGCGCCGGAGGGGAAGCTCGACCTGCTCGTGGCCATCGACTTCCGGATGACCTCGACGGCCATCTACGCCGATGTGGTGCTGCCGGCGGCCACCTGGTACGAGAAGCACGACCTGTCCTCCACGGACATGCACCCGTTCGTACACAGCTTCAACCCCGCCATCCCGCCGCCCTGGGAGGCGCGAACCGACTTCGACTACTTCGCGTCCCTGGCCCAGGAATTCTCCCACCTGGCCGAGGGACGCCTTGGGGTGCGCCGGGACGTGGTGGCGGTGGCACTGGGACACGACACCCCCGACGAGTGCGCCCAGCCCGGCGGCCGGGCTCTGGACTGGGCGGCGGGGGAGTGCGAGGCGGTACCGGGGCGGACAATGCCCCGCCTGACCGTCGTCGAGCGGGACTACCCGCGCCTGGCCGAGCGCTGGGGCGCCCTCGGCCCCCTCGTCGATGAACTGGGTGCCACCACCAAGGGCGTTCGCATGCCCGTAGGCGACGAGGTCGGCTACCTGCGCTCCCGCAACGGGGTGGTCCGGGGCGGCGTGGCCGACGGGCGGCCCCGACTGGACCGTGACGACCTGTTCTGTGAGGCCATCCTGGCGATGTCGGGAACCACCAACGGCCGCTTGGCCGTAGCCGGTTTCGAGGCCCTGGAGCGGCAAACGGGCGTCGAGCTCGCCGACCTGGCCCACGAGCGGGCCGGGGACCGCATCACCTTCGCCGACACGGTCACCCAGCCCCGCTCGGTCATCGCCTCACCGGAGTGGTCGGGGGCCGAGTCCGAGTCCCGCCGCTACGCCCCCTTCACCGTCAACGTGGACCGGCTCAAGCCCTGGCACACCCTCACCGGCCGCCAGCACTTCCTCCTCGACCACGCCTGGATGGCCGAGGTGGGCGAGATGCTGCCCGTCTACCGGCCGTCGCTGGACCTGCTGGGAAGCTTCGGGAATCCGCGCCGCGACGACCTGGGCCCGGCACAGCTGGTGGCCCGCTACCTCACCCCTCACTCCAAGTGGTCTATCCACTCCGAGTACCAGGACAACCCGCACATGCTCAACCTGTTCCGGGGTGGACCGGTCATCTGGGTCAACGACACTGACGCGGGGCGGATCGGGGTTGGCGACAACGACTGGATCGAGGCCTACAACCGCAACGGTGTCACCGTGGCCCGCGCCGCGGTGAGCCACCGCATCCCGCCCGGCACCGTCCTCATGTACCACGCCATCGACCGCCACCTCCAGATGCCAATCTCGGAGATGTCCGGCCTGCACGGCGGGACGGACAACTCCGTCACGCGGGTGGTGATGAAGCCTACGCACTTGATCGGCGGCTACGCCCAGCTCTCGTACGGGTTCAACTACTACGGGCCCACCGGCTCCCAGCGAGACGAGCTGGTTGTCATCCGCCGCCGCGCCCAGGAGGTGGAGTTCTAGATGAGGGTGATGGCCCAGATGTGCATGGTCATGAACCTCGACAAGTGCATCGGCTGTCACACCTGCACGGTGACGTGCAAGCAGACCTGGACCAACCGGCCCGGGACCGAGTACGTGTACTTCAACAACGTCGAGACGAAGCCCGGAGTCGGCTACCCCAGCTACTACGAGGACCAGGAGCGCTGGAAGGGGGGCTGGACCCTGGATCGGAAGGGGCGGCTACGCCTCAAGGCCGGGGGTCGCCTGCGCAAGCTGGCGACCATCTTCTACAACCCCGACCTGCCCACCATCGCCGACTTCCACGACCCGTTCACCTACGACTACGCCCGCCTGATCACCGCCCCCGCCGGCACCAAGGCGCCGTCGGTGTCGGCCCGCTCGGCCCTCACCGGACGGGAGATGAACCCGACCTGGGGGACCAACTGGGAGGACGACCTGGCCGGGGCACCCGCCCGGGCGCTGACGGATCCGAACATCGTGGCCATGTCCGAGCAGGTGCGCCTGGACTTCGAGTCGGTGTTCATGTTCTACCTGCCGCGCATCTGCGAGCACTGCCTCAACCCCTCGTGTGTGGCCTCCTGCCCGTCGGGCGCCATGTACAAGCGGGCCGAGGACGGCATCGTGCTGGTCGACCAGGACCGCTGCCGGGGCTGGCGGTTCTGTGTGTCGGGTTGTCCCTACAAGAAGGTGTACTTCAACCACAAGACAGGCAAGGCGGAGAAGTGCACGCTGTGCTTCCCCCGCATCGAAGCCGGGCTTCCCACCATCTGCTCGGAGACCTGCGTGGGCCGGTTGCGCTACCTCGGCCTGGTGCTCTACGACGCCGACCGGGTAGCCGCCGCGGCCGCTACCCGGGACCCACAAGACCTCTACGAGGCCCAGCTGTCGGTGTTTCTCGACCCCGACGACCCCGAGGTGGCCGCAGCCGCCGAAGCGGCCGGGATCCCCGCCGACTGGGTGGGGGCGGCGCGGCGCTCACCCGCCTACGCCCTCATCGCTCGCCACCGGGTGGCCCTTCCCCTGCATCCGGAGTTCCGGACCATGCCGATGGTCTGGTACATCCCGCCGCTTTCCCCGGTGGCCGACGTGACCGCGGCGGCCGGCTACGACGACACCGATCCCGACGCCGTGTTCGCCACGATCGACGCCCTGCGAATCCCCGTCGAGTACCTGGCCAATCTGTTCACCGCCGGTGAGATCGGCCCGGTGCGTGACGCCCTGCGCCGCCTGGCCACGGTCCGCGCCGCCATGCGTGCCCACCAGCTCGGCCGGGAGGAGGTGGGCGTGGACCCAGGCGCGGTCGGCATGAGCGCTGTCGATGTGGACGACCTGTTCCGCCTGTTGGCCATCGCCCGCTACGAAGACCGGTACGTGGTGCCGCCGGCCCACGCCGAGCAGGCCGGGGCCCTCTTGGCCCAGCACTCGCTGTCGGGCTGCTCGCTGGACGAGGCCGGCGGGCCGTATCCCGGATTCCACCCCGGTACCGACGACGCCGGGCCCACGACCGGCCGGGACAATCGGGGCCGGCTGCACCTCCGAGTCTCGGACAGCGCCCCCGTCTCCCGGCCCGGGGCCGAGGGGTGAGGGGCTCAGCCGCCGCCCGGGTCTTCGGTTGCGCCTCGGTGCTGCTTTCCTACCCGGGCCCTGACTTTCCTGGCGACCTGGCCGCCGTGGGCCGGGCGGTTGACGAGCTGCCGCCGGGCGCGGCGCGGACCCACCTGACGGCGACGCGGAGCTGGTTGACCTCCCTGGCGCCGGCCGAGGTCGCCAGCGTCTACGTCGACACCTTCGATCTCGGGCGCCGGCACGCCCTGCATCTCACGTATCACACCCACGGAGACACCCGGGAGCGGGGCCTCGCCCTGGCCGACCTGGCCGGCGCCTACCGGGAGGCCGGGTTGGTCCTGGCCCCCGGGGAGCTGCCCGATCACCTCCCCGCCCTCCTCGAGTTGGCGGCCGTCTCCAAGGTCGGCGTCGCCATCGTGGCCGCACAGCGGCCGTCGATCGAGTTGCTGCGGACCGGCCTGGAGGAGGCGGGCAGCGGATTCGCGGGGGCGATGGCGGCGGTCGTCGACACCATGGGCCCCGCCTCCCGCGCTCAGCGGGCTGCGCTGGCCCTGCTGCGGGCCTCGGGGCCCCCGACCGAGTCGGTCGGGCTGGAGCCGTTCGGTCCCCCCGAGCTGGTGGCCCCGTCATTGGCGGGACCGGCACCGGTGCCGGTCCAGCTCCGTCCCCGGGAGCCGGCGCGATGAGCGGCGTGTCGGGCTGGGACCTGTTCTGGTGGGTGATCCTGCCCTACGCCGCCCTGGTCACCTTCGTGATCGGACACATCTGGCGCTACCGCTACGACCAGTTCGGCTGGACCAGCCGCTCCACCCAGCTCCAGGAGCGGCGCCTCCTCAAGTGGGGCAGCCCGATCTTCCACTACGGGACCTTCGCCGCCATCGGGGGTCACGTCATCGGCATCCTGGTGCCCGAGTCGTTCACCAGCTCCATCGGCATCCCCGAGCACATCTACCGCCAGTTCTCGGCCTGGGCCGGCACCGTGGCGGCCGTGCTGGTGATCTTCGGGGTGGGCGTGCTGGCGGCGCGCCGGCTCTTCGTCGCCCGGGTCCGGGCCACCACCTCACCAGTCGACTGGGTGGCCCTCATCCTGTTGGCCATCGTGATCGTCCTCGGCATCGGGGAGACGCTCGGCGTCGGTCTGCTGGGCTCTCACTACGACTACCGCCAAAGCGTGTCGCTGTGGTTCCGCGGTCTCTTCGCGGGCAACCCCGACGTCAAGGCGATCACCGACGCTCCGTTCCTGTTCCAGGTCCACGCCGCGGCGGCGTGGGCCGTGCTGGCGGTGTGGCCGTTCAGCCGGCTGGTGCACGCCTGGAGCTACCCGGTCTGGTACCTGTGGCGACCCTACGTCGTCTACCGCTCCCGGGTGGCCGACCGCCCCCACGAGCCCGGCACCAGCGGCCGGCGGTGGCGGCGCATCGGGGTGCGCTACTGAAGGCCCTTTCCGGGGTGCGGCTCGTTGGCGAGGCGGGGTGGCCGGGCGGGCTGGACCCGAGGGCTCTCTCCGACGTCGACAGCCCCGCCGACGTCGACGGGCTCGGCTTGTTGCACGAGGCGGCATCCGGGTCACCCGATTTCTTCTATCTGGTGGTAGACTTACCGCATGTTGCGTCCTGCAAGCTGGACCAACCCAGCGGGTGAGAGTCC
>DASUHN010000140.1 GCA_036273495.1 Acidimicrobiales bacterium
TCGCTCGTCGAAGCGGACCAGATGGCCCCACTTCACGTACGGGATGCGGCGCTCGAGCACCAGACGGCGCACGTGGCGCTCGGTCACGTTGAGATGCTTCGCCACGGTCTTGATGTCGATCAGGACCGGCAGCTGCATCTGCTCGGGCTTGTCCTTGTCCGACACGCTCCCTCCTTGCTCGTGAGTGAATTATCGGCGCGACAACAGGGCCGGTTTCACCGGCATCGGCCGGGAAACCCGTCCGTTCGTGACGTCCGGTGACGCGCTGTGTCGGGCTGTGATCTGTTGTTGGCTGCAGTGACGCCTGGTTTTTCTTTGGCGATTTCTTCGATGCGGTCTGTGGCGGACACTGGAGGCCAGTCGGAGGCACAGGCATGCCTCTGACGCTGCGGTCCGAGCCCGGCCTTCCCGACAGCGCCATCGTCGTGCGCGGAGGCGCGATGCTCGCCAGGGACCTGGCCCTGGCCGCCCAGCGGACTGAAGCCGACCTCGGCTACCCCGGAGTGTCTGTCTTCGCCAGCCCGAGCCTCGGCTTCCGGGAGCTGGTCCTCGCCGCGCCGGCGCTGCGCGTGTACTCCGTCGTGCGGCGCTCGACGGCGGCCGCCGTTCGGGCCCTGGGATGCGAGCTGATCGCCACCGGGGCCCCTCCGCACTACACCCTGCGGCTGCCGGACGCCGAGTTCCCGACGCTGGCCCGCCTCCGGGACGCCTTCGGGCCGCCGATCCCGAACCCCGGTGCACGGTAACCTTGACCCCCGGTGAGGATGTGATGTCCGAGGACATGGATGTTTGGGTCGACTACCACGACACGGACGACGCCGGCCGGGTCCTGACCCTGCGCCGGTTCTTCAGCTCCGAGGACCTGGCCGAGGTAGGGGCCCGGGTGCGCACGGGCGACTACGAGGGCAACCGCTGTCTGGGGACGGTCGCCGCCGTCGAGGCGAACGGGGTCGTCGCCATCGAGCTGGACCAGGCCACGTTGGTGCGCAGCCTTCACCACGCTCCCGCCGACACCTGAGCTTCGATCCGAAGCCCGACCGGATTCGTTCGGAGCTTCGCGCCACCACTCGCCCGCGCGCACAGCGTCGAGCTGTTAACCCCAGCAGTTGGTCCCTCAACAGACCGCCACTGGCCGTGACATACCGAATACGAAGATTCGGTTGTAGCGCCCGCCTGCTTGCGCAATAACAGGGTCAGAGTCAACACACCCCTGCATCGGGGATGCCCTGGGAAGGTGCGACGCCGTCCAGAAGGCGGCGGGGATGATCTACAAGGCCGCGCTTCGCTCCGAGCTCACCGTCTTCATGCGTGTCTCGTGGACGACGGTGGATGCCAACGGCATCGCGGAGATCCAAGGCGTCCCGAGGGAGCTGGCCGGGCACTGGTCATCCCGGTCGATGGCGGTCAAGGCCCGCACCGCCGTGCTGGTGGCCGAGCGCGAGGTGGCCCTCGGCCGGACGCTCACTCCGGGAGAGCGGGTCGAGGCAGCAGAGATGGCCACCCTCCAGACCCGTCCGACGAAACGGGACGCCGACACTGCGACGGTCGAGCTGCGCTCACGCTGGCAGGCCGAGGCCCGCTCGCTCGGCATGGAGTTCGGGCGCTGGCGGGACGACGTTTTCGGCTTCCAGCGGCGGCCGTCGCTGTCACCCGCCCAGGTCGAGAAGAGGGCCCTGGCCCTGCTGGCCGAGGGGCCGGCCACCTTCGGGCGGGCACAGGTCAGCGAGGCGGTGGCCGCCGCCCTGGTCCCGTCCGGCGTCGGGGCCAAGGAGACCCTCGCCGAGATCGAGGGGCTGACCGACCGGGTGCTGGCCCATCCCGAGGTGCTGGCCCTCACTCCCGTCCGACTGCTCGACCCGCCTCAAGCGGCTCTGCGGTCCGACGGCCTCATGGCGTCCGAGCGCCACGGGGCGGCCCTGTACGCCACCTCGGCTGTGCTGCGGGCCGAGGCGGTCGTGCTCGACGCCGCGACGGCCCTCGACCCTCGTGTGCCCCGGCCCCAGCCTCGCGACGTCGACCTCGCCCTCACCCGGTGTCCCCTCGGCTCCGACCAGGCCGAGGCCGTGCGGCGGGTGACGCTCAATCCCGAGGCCATCTCGGTGGTGGCCGGGGCCGCCGGGGTGGGCAAGTCCCGTTTGCTCCGGGTCCTGCGCTCGGCCTACGAGGACGCCGGAACGCCCGTGGTGGGTTTCGCTCCCTCCGCCATGGCTGCCTCCGTGCTCACCGAGGAGTCGGGAATCAGGGCCGACACCCTGGCCAGCTTCGCCTTCGGGGCCCGGTTCGGGAAGTCCCAGGTCCAATCCGGCTCGGTGGTGGTCATCGACGAAGCCGGCATGGCTCGCACCGACGAGCTGGCCGTGGTCATCGACGCCGCCCGCTCGGCCGGCGGCAAGGTGGTCCTGGTCGGGGATCCGGCCCAGCTCGGCCCGGTCGGCCCGGGTGGACTATTCCGGCTCATGGCCGCCGACCGGGGCATCGAGGTGGGCACCGTGCGGCGCTTCGCGGCCGCCTGGGAGGCGAATGCCAGCCTGGCCCTTCGGGCCCGGGACCCAGCCGTCCTGTCCACCTACGCCCGCCACGGCCGGATCTCCGGTGGGGAGCGGGAGAAGGTCCTCGACTCGGCCTTCGAAGCCTGGTCCGACCATCGGGGCGCGGGGCGTCCGGTGATCATGTCCGCGTCGGATCACGCCACAGTCGACGAGCTGGCCCGGCGGGCCCGGGCCGCCCGGGTGGCGGCAGGCGAGGTGGAACCCACGGGCGTGGCCCTGGGCAACCAGCGTGTCGGCGTGGGCGACGAGGTGGTGACCCTCCGAAACGACCGCC
>DASUHN010000141.1 GCA_036273495.1 Acidimicrobiales bacterium
TCCCCGGCGCGGCGGGCCCCGAGGAACCGAGCGCGGGGGCGGCGCCGCTGGTGGCCCCCGGGGCGGCCGCGCCTCCGCCGGCCGAAGGTGCGCCCCCGGCCGCGGTCTGGCCTCCGGCCCCGGGGGTGACCCCGGCCTGACCGGCGCCCAGGTAGGGCTGGACGCGCGCGCCACAGGCCGCCGCCAACAGGGCCAGCACGACGAGCAACGCGATCGCGGCCGGCCGTGACGGGGACGGGTCCGGGCACCGTCCGCCGATCCGCCCGCTCCGATGCACCGTCATAGGGCCCGGGAGGCTATCGGGACGGCGCCGTCGGTAACCTGCGCGGCCGGGACCACGAAGGGGCGCCAGCGATGACCATCGAGAGACTCAGTGGACTGGACGCGACCTTCCTGTACGTCGAAACGCCCTCCAACCAGACCCACATGACCGGGGTGCTGGTGTTCGACCCGTCGACGATGAAGGAGCCCTACTCCTTCGACCGCATGCGCGAGTACGTCCGGGGGCGCCTGGGCCGGGCTCCGGCGTTCACGAGGAAGCTGGCCCGGGTCCCCTTCGACGTGGCCCACCCGATCTGGGTCGAGGACGCCGACTTCGACCTCGAGGCCCACCTCCACCGCGTCGCCGTCCCCGCCCCGGGTGGGCCGGGCGAGCTGGCGGAGCTGGCGGGTCAGATTGCCGGGTGGCCCCTCGACCGCAACCGGCCCCTCTGGGACATGTGGTTCGTGGAGGGCCTCGAGGAGGGCCACGTCGGCCTCGTCGCCAAGATGCACCACTCGACGATCGACGGCGTGTCCGGCGCCAACCTCATGATGCACCTGTTCGACCTCGAGCCCGACCCGCCCCCGGTGCCCGTGGAGCCGGCCCCGGAGCCCCAGCCCGCCCCGGCCGACCTCGAGCTGCTGCTGTGGGGCCTGTGGTCGCGCGCCCGCCGGCCTCTGCTGCTGCCCCGGGCCGTGGCCGACACGGCGCGCGCCGGGGCCGAGCTCGTGCGGCGGAGACTGCGCCCCGGGGCCAAGGGCATGGCGACCCCGTTCACCGCTCCCCCCACTCCCTTCAACGCCCCGATCACCGCCCACCGCCGGGTCGCGTTCTGCTCGGTCTCGATGGCCGACGTGCAGATGATCAGGCACGCCTTCGGGACGACCGTCAACGACGTGATCCTGGCGATCTGCGGCGGGGCGGTGCGGCGCTGGCTCGAGCATCACGACGCCCTGCCCGACCGTCCTCTGGTCGCAGGCGTTCCCGTGTCCACGCGCGACGACGACGGTGGGGGTGGTGGGGGGTTCGGCGCCAACCTGATCTCCGCCATGTTCGTCTCGCTGGCCACCGACGTGGACGACCCGCTGGAGCGATTGCAGCGCATCCACGACGGCACCCGCAACGCCAAGGAGGAGTTCCGGGCGGTGGGCGCCGACGTGCTCACCAACTGGACCGAGTTCACCGGTCCCCGGCTCTTCGGCCTGGCCGTGCGGCTGTACTCGCGGATGGAGCTGGCCGATCGGCACCCCCCGGCCCTCAACTTCATCGTGTCCAACGTGCCCGGGCCACCGATCCCGCTGTACCTGGCCGGGGGCCGGCTGGTGGCCCTGTACCCGCTCGGGCCGGTCTTCGACGGGATGGGCCTCAACATGACCGTTCTGTCCTACATGGACACCGTCGGCTTCGGCTTCCTGGCCTGCCGGGAGCTGATCCCGGACCTGGGGGACATGGCCGGGTTCGTGGACGGGGCCCTGGAGGAGCTCAAGTCCCGGGCCAAGCAGTCGGCGGACCCGGCGCCGGCGCGGCGGCGGACGGCCGCGCCGTCAGGCCGGACTCGGTCAGCGCCCCGTCGATGAAGTCACCCACCCCGCCGGCCCAGAAGAACCCGATGTGGCCCCCGGGGTACCAGGTCCGGCGGGGCCGGCCCCAGTGCAGCCACAGCCGGTGGGCCTGGTCGAAGTTCGACATCCGGTCCCCCAGGCCGGCAAAGACGTAGCGGCGCTCGAAGGGAACCAGCGGGTCCAGCACCAGCGGGGACACGACCGAGCACACGGCGTCGGCGTCGGGACCGAGAGCGCCGGACTCGACGGCGCGGTGGCGCACGACCGGGGGGCTGTGGCGGCGGTACAGGTCCGGCATGTCGGTGGCCGGGATGCCGGCGATGGCGCACGCCAGGCCCTCCTCGACCGACGCCGTCAGGGCCGTGACGTAACCACCGAGGGAGATCCCGTAGATGCCCACCGGCACGTCCCCCGAATGGGACCGGATCCACCGGATGGCGGCGCGCACGTCCCACGCCGACTGGGCCAGCCCGTGGACCGAGTCGACGAGGTTGACCGACATGAATCCCTCGCCGGTCTCGGCGCCCGGCTCCTGCCGGGGGCCGTGCACGGGCAGGACGGGCAGGAGCAGGTTGAGGCCGAGGTCGCGCGCCAGATGCCGGGCCCGGAAGGCGCGCAGGTCCAGCGGGGCCCGCCCCGTCCCGAACCCGTGGATGCAGACCAGCCAGGGGCGCCCGGGGCGCCGGTGGCGCACCACGTAGGCGTGGGCGGTCCGGTTGGCGGTCCGGCTCAACCAGCGCTCCCGGCCGGGCTCGTCGGGCCAGGGCTCGTAGCCGCTGGGGTAGCTGATGGTCTCGAAGCGCTGCCCCAGCGTGGACTCGGCGCGCACGCTCACCTGGTCCGGCACCGGCGGGACGCGGTGGTACGACAGCGGCCGGTCCTGCCAGCCCCGCTCCTGCCAGAGCAGGCGGGCGGCGGCGATCTCCTCTCCGGCCCGCCGGTAGTCGTCCCGGCGCGGGAACAGGCGGGGATTGCGCATGGCCGAGATCAGGACCTCGTCGAGCAGGACCTGGGCCGCCAGCCCGACCGACGGCTGGACCCCGGCATCGGCGAGCGGGTGGCCCGGCGGCCCTCCGCCCCGGGAGTACGACCAGCTACGCGCCAGGAAGGCCGCCGCCCGGGGGCCGGCCTGGGCCACGCCGATCGTGCGAGGGTCGAGGAGGAAGCGCCGGGCCACCCGCCACGGCGGCTCAGACAAGGGCGTCGGCGCCCAGCAGCACCCGGAGCTCCCCGGCCAGCCCGTTGCTCGAGTCGGCGTTGTACTGGGGTGGCAGCCGCAGCACCTTCTGGCCGACGTGGAGGTACACGGGGCACGCACCGGGGTGCTCGAGCAGGACGTTCTTGAGCCGGGTGACGATGGTGTCGGTGAGGGCGCCGACCGGCAGCACGATGCGCAGGTCGCGCGCCCCGCTCACGACCAGCTCGGGCCGGCGGACCTCCATGCACACGAGCTTCGGCTCGTCGTCGCGGTTGTCGAGCCGCCCCTTGAGGCAGACGATGGCGTCGTCGGCCAGCAGGCTGCCCCACTCCTGCATGGTCTTGGGGAACACGAAGACCTCGATGGCCGACTGGAGGTCCTCCAACGTGAAGGTGGCCATCAGGTCCCCCCGCTTGGTGTAGCGGCGGGACAGGCCGGTGACCACGCCTCCCACCAGCTTGACCTCCCCCTCGCGGCCGGGGGCCGGGTCGCGCAGCTCGGCGATCGTGCAGTCGACGAGGCGCCGCAGCGAGCCCTCCACGCCCATCAGCGGATGATCGCTGATGTACAGCCCGAGCATCTCCTTCTCGGCCGCCAGCTTCTCGGACTTGTCGAACTCCAGGTCGGGTATCGGCACCCGGCTGTCGTCGAACACCGACCCACCGGAGTCCGAGGCCTCCAGCCCCCCGAACAGGCTCATGATGCCCTGCTCCGCCTCGCGACGCCGGGCCAGCATGCGGTCGACGATCTGCTCGAAAACGAGGCACAGGCCCTTGCGGGGATGGCCGAGCGAGTCGAAGGCGCCCGCTTTGATCAGCGACTCCATGGCCCGCTTGTTGAGCACGATCGGGTCCACCCGCTCGCAGAAGTCGTAGAAGTCCACGAAGGGGCCGTTCTTCTCCCGCTCGGAGACGATCAGCCCCACCAGAGCCTCTCCGACGTTGCGGACCGCGGACAGCCCGAAGGGGATCGAGCCCGGCCCGGGCAGGTCGGCCACCGGGCCCCGGGCCACGAAGTCGGACTCGGAGACGTTGACGTCGGGGACGAGGACCTTGACGGCCAGGGCCCGGCACTCGGCCAGATAGACGGCGGTCTTGTCCTTGTCGTCCTTGACGCTGGTCAGCAGGGCGGCGAGGTACTGCACCGGGTAGTGGGCCTTGAGCCAGGCGGTCTGGTAGGCGACCAGGCCGTAGCCGTAGGCGTGCGCCTTGGGGAAGGCGTAGTCGGCAAAGGGCTCGATGATGTCGAACAGCCTCGTGCCCAGCTCCTGGCCGTAGCCCGTGCGCTCGCAGCTCGCCACGAACTGCTCGCGCTCCTTGGCCATGAGCTCACGGATCTTCTTGCCACAGGCCTTGCGGAGGTTGTCGGCCTCCTCCAGCGAGTAGCCCGCGAAGCGCTGGGCCACGCGCATCAGGCTCTCCTGGTAGATCATCAGCCCGTAGGTGTCGCCGAGTAGCTCCTCCATGTCGGCGTGGAGGTAGGTGATCGGCTTGCGGCCGTTCTTGCGATCGGCGTAGTCGTTGTGCATGTTGGCCGCCATCGGGCCGGGCCGGTACAACGCCACGAGGGCGGCCACATCGTCGAAGGAGGTGGGCGCCAACGACCGCTCGAGAGCGCGCATCGGGCCACCCTCCAGCTGGAACACGCCGATGCTCTCCCCCCGGCGCAGCATCGCCAGGGTCGGGTCGTCGTCGAGGGGGATCGAGTCGATGTCGGGGCGGTGGCCGGTGGACTCGTCGATGAGGTCGAGGGCCCGCTCGATGACCGACAGGTTGCGCAGCCCGAGGAAGTCCATCTTGAGCAGGCCGAGGTCCTCGACCCCGTGCATCTCGTACTGGGTGACGATGGGCGCCGACGACGGGTCCCCACCGGACTCCGGCTTGCGCTGGATGGGCAGGTACTCGGTCAGTGGATCGTGGGTGATGACCACGGCGGCGGCGTGGATCCCGTCCTGGCGCCGCAGCCCCTCGAGCCCCCGGGCCACGTCGATCACCTTCTTGGCCTCGGGATCGGTCGCGTACATGTCGCGCAGCTCGGCGGCCGCCTTGTACCCGTCGGCGTGCTTGGGGTCCTGCTCGAGGCAGGCGCGCAGCGGAGTGTCGCGGCCCATCACCAACGGCGGCATGGCCTTGGCGATGCGGTCCCCCACCGCGTAGGGGTACCCGAGGACCCGGGCCGCGTCGCGCACCGCGGCCCGGGCCTTGATCGTCGAGAAGGTGACGATCTGGGCCACGTGGTCCCAGCCGTAGCGCTCGGCGGCGTAGCGGATCATCTCCCCCCGGAAGCGCTCGTCGAAGTCCATGTCGATGTCGGGCATCGACTTGCGACCCGGGTTCAGGAACCGCTCGAAGATCAGCCCGTTGCGCATCGGGTCGATCTCCACGATCCGCAGGCAGTAGGCCACGCAGCAGCCCGCCGCCGACCCCCGCCCGGGCCCGACCCTGATGTTGGACTCCCGGGCGTGGCGGATGAGGTCCCACACCACCCGGAAGTACGCCGAGAAGCCCATGTCCGAGAGGACCGAGAGCTCGTACCCGAGCCGTTCCATCACGTCGGCGGGGATCGGGTCCCCGTACCGCTCCGCCGCCCCCCG
>DASUHN010000142.1 GCA_036273495.1 Acidimicrobiales bacterium
AGCTGATCGTCGGGCACGGCGGACTGGACGGGTGGAGGGTAGTGGTCTTCGCCGAGGAGCCCCGGCTGGCCTACGACCGGGTCGCCCTGAGCGCCCTGTTCTCGGGAACGACGCCGGAGGAGCTGTCCCTCGTCGCCGAGGGGGCCTATGACGGCGTCCTGGTCCACCTGGCCGACCCCGCCGTGTCGGTGGACCGGAAGCAGCGCCTGGTCGTGTCGGCCTCAGGGGCGGAGGAGCGCTACGACGCCCTGGTGCTGGCCACCGGTTCCTACCCCTTCGTCCCGCCCGTGCCCGGCCACGACCTGCCCGGGTGCTTCGTGTACCGCACCATGGACGACCTCGAGCGAATTCGTCTCTACGCCGACGGCGCCCGGGTGGGCGCGGTGGTGGGCGGGGGGCTTCTGGGCCTGGAGGCCGCCAATGCCCTGCAGGCTCTCGGCCTCGAGACCCACGTGGTCGAGGTGGCCGACCGCCTCATGCCCCTGCAGGTCGACGACGGAGGTGCCTCGGCCCTCGAGGCGCGGATCACCGAGCTGGGTGTCTCCGTGCATACGGGCGTCCAGACGACCGATCTGCTGCCCGGGCCCGAGGGCCGGGTGGGGGCCATGCGCTTCACCGACGGCCCCGATCTCGATGTGGACCTGGTCGTGTTCTCGGCCGGGATCCGGCCCCGGGACGACCTGGCCCGCAGCTGCGGGCTCGAAGTGGGGCCGCGTGGGGGCGTGGTCGTGGACGACGCATGCCGCACCTCGGACGCCCGGATATACGCCATCGGCGAGTGCGCTCTCGCCCGCGGCCGGACCTGGGGCCTGGTCGGTCCGGGCAACGACATGGCGCGGGCGGTGGCGTCGCAGCTGATGGGTGAGGCCGCCGAGTTCACCGATGCCGACCTCTCGGCCAAGTTGAAGCTGATGGGTGTCGACGTGGCCAGCTTCGGCGACTGCTTCGGGGAGACCGAGGGCTCCCGGGACGTGGTCCTCCGCGACGACGTGTCCCGGGTCTACAAGCGGCTCGTCCTGGACGGGGACACGGGGGTGGTGATCGGCGGGGTGCTCGTGGGGGACGCCAACGCCTACCAGCTGCTGCGCCTGATGGCGTCGGGTCAGGTCCCGACGCCGGAGCGGCCCGAGCTGCTGCTATTCCCTGCCGGTGCCGACCAGGCCGGTCCCGGCGTCCTCTCCATGCCCGACGAGGCGACCATCTGCTCCTGCAACAACGTCACCAAGGGCTCCATCTGCGCCGCCATCGGAGAAGGGGGGATCACCGACGTCGGGGGCGTGAAGGCCACCAGCCGGGCCGGGACGACGTGTGGGGGCTGCGTCCCGCTCCTAGCCGATCTCCTCCGGGACGAGCTGCTCAAGGCCGGGGTGGTCGTCCGCAACGATCTGTGCGAGCACTTCGCCCACAGCCGGCAGGAGCTGTTCGACATCGTGCGGCTCCGGAGGATCGGGACCTTCGCCGAGCTGCTGGCCGGATACGGACAGGGTCGGGGATGCGAGATATGCAAGCCGGCGGTGGCCTCGATGCTGGCCTCGCTCGGCAGCGGGTACATCCTCGACGGGGAGCAGGCCGGCCTGCAGGACACCAACGACCACTTCCTGGCGAACCTGCAGCGGGACGGGAGCTACTCGGTCGTACCCCGGGTGCCCGGGGGAGAGATCACGCCCGACCAGCTGATCACCATCGGTGAGGTGGCTCGAGAGTTCGGCCTGTACACGAAGATAACCGGGGGGCAGCGGATCGACCTGTTCGGCGCACGCGTCGAGCAGCTCCCGGCGATCTGGGCCCGGCTCATCGACGCCGGCATGGAGTCGGGTCACGCCTACGGCAAGGCGCTGCGCACGGTGAAGTCCTGTGTGGGCCGGACCTGGTGTCGCTACGGGGTGCAGGACTCGACGAGCATGGCGGTCCGGCTCGAGCTGCGCTACCGGGGTCTGCGGGCCCCCCACAAGATCAAGTCGGCGGTGTCGGGATGCACCCGGGAGTGCGCCGAGGCCCAGAGCAAGGACTTCGGGGTCATCGCCACCGAGAGGGGATGGAACCTCTACGTGGGCGGGAACGGCGGGATGCGCCCGCAGCACGCCGAGCTGCTGGCCTCCGACCTGGACGACGACACGCTCATCCGGTACATCGACCGCTTCTTGATGTTCTACATCCGTACGGCGGGCCGGCTCGAGCGCACCGCCACCTGGTTGAACAAGCTCGACGGTGGGATCGACTACCTCCGCAGCGTCGTGGTGGACGACCTGCTCGGCGTCGGTCCGGAGCTGGAGGCGGAGATGGACCGCCATGTGGCCGGCTACGAGTGCGAGTGGAAGGCCACCGTCGCCGATGCGGACCGGGCCGCCCGGTTCCGGACCTTCCTCAACGACGACCGGCCCGATCCCAGCATCGTCAGGGTCCGGGAGCGGGGCCAGATGCGCCCGGCCCACCGTCACGAGAAGGACCACGCGGGGGCGGGCCGGTGAGCGCGCGGACCAGGGCACCCGGCGGAGCGCCGGTCGGCGCACAGATGGCGGGGGCCGAGACGGTCGACCTCTGGGTCGACGTGTGCGCCCTGGACGAGCTGACTCCCGATCGCGGGGCGTGCGTGCTGGTGGGCTCGGAGCAGGTGGCCCTGTTCCGCCTCTCGGGTGAGGACCGGGTCTACGCCCTGTCCAACCTCGATCCGTTCAGCGAGGCGTACGTCCTGTCGCGCGGCATCGTGGGGTCGAAGGGGGACACGCCGAAGGTGGCCTCTCCGGTCTACAAGCAGAGCTTCGACCTGCGCACCGGGCAATGCGTGGACGACGGATCGGTGTCGGTCCCGGCCTACCCGGTGGCCCTGTCCGGCGGAAGGGTTCTCGTGGGAATCGGGTGAGCCTGCTCCCGGCCATGGCCTCCGTAGACGACGCTCCTCACCCCTCTTCCCCGTCGCGGGGAGGCGCGGGTGGCCGTGGTCCCCGGGCGGACAGAGGCCGCTCACAAAGGCCCCCGTCCGCTGTGAGCGGCCCGTCACTCTGCCTTCGCGCTCCGGCAATCGGCGGGCAACCGGACTGCTGTTGAGTTGCCCAGGTCGGCGGCACGTCGCTCGGTCACCGGCGGACGCCGCGACGTGCTCACCGAGCAGGAACCAACCACAAGGAGGAACGGCAGTGACCGTCGGAATACAGGAGGCCCTGGGAGACCAGGCCGAGCTGGCCACCACCAAGGCCCGGATACTGCGCCGAAGCTGGCCTTCGTACCTGTTGAGCTCCATGCTGGCCGGCGCCTTCGTCGGGGTGGCGGTGCTGCTCATGGTGATGGTGAGCGCGTCGTGGATCGTCTCCAAGGGGCCGGTGGCCAAGCTCGTCGAGGGGTCGGTGTTCGGCGTGGCGCTGGCCCTGGTCGTGTTCGCCGGGGCGGAGCTGTGGACCGGCAACGCCATGGTGATGGCTCAGGGCCTGATGAAGCGCACCGCCTCGCTGTCCGACGCGGTCGCGGTATGGGTCGGGTCGTTCGTCGGGAACCTGGTGGGATCGATCGGCTTTGCCGTGCTGGTCAACGCCAGCGGGGTCCTGCACACCGGAGCGGAGAAGGGCAAGCCGGCGGTGTTCGTCACCGCGGTGGCGGCGCTGGTGAAGTCGAAGGCGGCCCTGACGGGAGGCCAGCTGTTCTTCCGCTCGGTCCTCTGCAACATGCTGGTGTGCCTGGCGATGTGGATGGCGGCCCGGACCAAGAGCGACGCCGCCAAGCTGATCGTGCTGTCGTGGGGCCTGTTGGCCTTCGTGGCGTCGGGCTTCGAGCACTCCGTCGCCAACATGACGCTGTTCTCCCTGGGGGCCCTGGCCCACGTCGGCACGTGGTCGGAGCTGGCCCGCAACCTCATGTGGACCGGTCCCGGGAACCTGGTCGGGGGAGCCCTGCTCGTCGGTGCGGCGTACGGCTGGCTGGGCCGACCTCTTCCCGCCTCGGTGGGAAGGGTCGATCTGGCCGTCGAGCGGGTCGAGCCCGCTGCCGCGCCGGCCCCTGTGGCCGCCGCCAGCTGAGATCACCGGCCCGGCCCGGCTCGGCAAAGGCGCCGAGCCGGGCTCCGGTCACCCCCCTCCGGTCAACCCAGGATCACCTCGGCCACGGTGCGCATCTCGTCGAGGGAGCGGGCGCCGATGACCAGGCCGGTCACCCCCGCCTCCTCCCACATGGGCAGCTCGGCCCGGATCTGCTCCCGGGAGCCCACCAGGGAGATGTCGGCCACCATCTGCAGCGGGACGGCCGCCGTCGCCTCGTCCCGCCGGCCCTCGAAGAACAGGTCCTGGATCTGATCGGCCTCCTTCTCGTAGCCCATGCGAGAGAAGACGTTCTTGTGGAAGTTCATCTCCTTGGCGCCCATGCCGCCGATGTAGAAGCCGAGCATGGGCCGCATCGACTCCAGCACCTTGTCCCGCTCGTCGGTGACCACGATCGAGCAGTTGGTCAGGATCTCGAAGCGGTCGGGTGTGGTCCGGGCGCCGGGGCGGGAGAAGCCCTCGTTGAGCCAGCTCCGGTACATGTCTCCGACCTTGGGCGAGTAGTAGATCGGCAGCCACCCGTCGGCGATCTCGGCGGTCAGGGCCACGTTCTTCGGGCCCTCGGAGCCGAGCAGGATCGGCAGGTCGGCGCGCAGGGGATGGGTGATCGGGCGCAGCGGCTTGCCGAGCCCGAGGGAGTTGGGCCCGGTGTAGGGCAGGGGGAAGTGGGGCCCCGGGCTGGTGACGGGCGCCTCCCTCGCCAGCACCTGGCGGACGATGCCCACGAACTCGCGCGTGCGGGCCAGCGGCTTGCCGAAGGGCTGCCCGTACCAGCCCTCGACCACCTGCGGACCCGACAGCCCCAGGCCGAGCACCATCCGCCCGCCCGAGAGGTGGTCGATGGTCAGGGCGCTCATGGCCGTCGAGGTCGGCGTGCGGGCCGACATCTGGATGATCGAGGTGCCGAGGCGGACGCGACTCGTCGACGCGCCCCACCACGCCAGGGGGCTGAAGGCGTCCGACCCCCACGACTCCGCGGTGAAGACGATGTCGAAGCCGAGCTTCTCGGCCTCCAGGATCTTGTCGAGGGCGTCGGCGGGCGGCTGCGCCCCCCAGTACCCGAGCTGCAGACCGAGCTTCATGCCCCGACAGTAATGGCCAATGAGAACGTGTTCCAGATATGGTGCCGGCCATGCCCATCGACAAGGTCGTCGGCAGCTTCGACGAGGCGGTGGCCGACGTGGCGGACGGATCGCTCATCCACATCGGCGGCTTCGGGGGCCCGGCGGAGTACCCCAGCTACCTCATCGCCGCCCTGGCCCGGAAGGGGTCGAAGGGCCTCACCGTCACCGGCAACCACTCCGGTTTCTCGGAGGGCCAGCTGACGATGATGAAGCAGCGGATGTCGGGGATGATGGCCTACCCCGACGACTACTTCAGCCCCGGGATCCTGGTCGAGCGGGGGCAGGTGGCCAAGGGCATCCTGGCCTTCCCCGTCCTGCCCGGCGCCGCCCTCAAGGTCCCGTTCGAGGAGCTGCTGGAGAAGGGCGAGGTCGAGCTCGAGCTCATCGGCCAGGGCAGCCTGGCCGAGCGGATCCGGGCGGCCCGGGCGGGGATAGCCGCCTTCTACACACCGGTCGGGCCGGGGACGGTGACCCAGCGCGACAAGGACGTGCGCTGGTTCGACGGCCGTCCCCATCTGCTGGAGCGGGCCCTCAAGGGGGACTTCTCGATCATCCGGGCCCACAAGGCCGACCGGTGGGGCAACCTCGTGTACCGGGGCACGGCCCGCACCTTCAATGCCACCATGGCGGGCGGTTCCCACGTGACCATCGCCGAGGTGGACGAGATAGTGGAGCTCGGGGAGCTGGACCCCGAGTGCATCATCACCCCCGCCCCCTACGTGCAGCGGGTCGTGGTCCGGCCCCAGGAGCCGGTGTCGGACTGGAGGACGGCATGCTGAGCACCCCGCGATTCGAGGACAAGCCCCGGCTCGACGACTGGGCCATGGCCATGCGCGCCGCCCAGGAGCTCGAGGAGGGCGGCAAGGTCTTCAACCTCGGCTTCGGGATCCCGATGCTCATCTCGAGCTTCGTCGACCGCGACGCCGAGGTCCTGCTGCACTCCGAGAACGGCGTGATCGGCTTCGGCCCGGTCATCGAGGACCCCGAGCGGGCCGACCGGTACTGCATCAACGGCGGCGGCCAGCCCGTCGAGAAGCGGCCCGGAGTGGCCTTCATGTCCCACGAGGAGTCGTTTGCCCTGATCCGCGGGGGCTGGGTCGACGTCACCTTCCTGGGCGCCCTGCAGGTGGCGGCCAACGGGGACCTGGCCAACTGGAAGGTGCCCGGCAAGATCAGTGGCGCCCTCGGAGGGGGTCAGGACCTGGCCTTCTGCGCCAAGTCGGTGGTGTGCATAACGACCCACCAGACCAAGGACGGCACGCCGAAGATCGTGAACCGCCTCAGCCTGGACATCACCGCCCCGGCCTGCGTGAGGCGGATCATCAGCGACATCGCCGTCATCGACATCAACCCCGACGGGCTGGTCCTCCGGGAGGTCCTGCCGGGCTGGACCCCCGACGAGGTCCAGCAGGTGACCGAACCGGAGCTCTCCGTGGCCTCCGACCTGCTCGAGATGGCGCTCTAGAGGGCGCAGAGCGCCGTGGCCGACCGCACGCCGGTGATCGTGGGCGTCGGGCTGTCCGACTACCCGAAGGCGCCGCACCTCGACTCGGTGCAGCACCACGTGCAGGCCATGCAGCGGGCCCTCGAGGACTGCGGCCTGCCCAAGTCGGAGATCGACGGGTACATGTGCGCGGGCAGCCCGATGGGCGGGGACGACGCCGCCGGCATGGCCGAGTACCTGCGCATCGACCACCGGTTCATCGACGGGACCATGGTCGGGGGTTCGACCTTCGAGTTCTTCGTCCAGCACGCCGCCGCCGCCATCCAAGAGGGCCTCTGCGACACCGTGCTCATGACCTACGGCTCCAACCAGCTCTCGGCCCAGGGCCGGATGCTGGGCAGCCGGGGCTTCCAGGGCCGGGGGGCGCGGGTGCCCGGAGGAATGCAGTACGAAGCTCCGTACGGCAACGTGCTGATCGGGTCCTACGCCATGGTGGCCCGGCGCCACATGCACGAGTTCGGCACCACGTCCGAGCAGCTGGCCGAGGTGGCGGTGGCGGTGCGCCAGCACGCCCAGATGAACCCCGACGCCATGTACCGGGACCCGCTCACCGTCGAGGACGTCGTCGGCTCCCGGATGATCGCCGATCCGCTCCACAAGCTCGACTGCTGCGTGATCTCCGACGGCGGCGGGGCCGTGATCATGACCACGGCCGAGCGGGCGCGCGACCTGCGCCAGGCGCCGGTCTACGTGCTCGGCGCCGCCGGCGCCCACACCCACTGGAACATCTCGCAGATGGCGGACTTCACGACGTCCGGGGCGGCCAAGGCGGGACCGGAGGCGCTGGCCCGGGCCGGCGTCCGGCCCGAGGACATCGACACGGTTCAGCTGTACGACAGCTTCACCATCACGATCCTGCTGCTGCTCGAGGGCTTCGGCTTCTGCGGGCGGGGGGAGGGCGGGCCCTTCGCCGCCTCCGGGGTGCTGCGGCCGGGCGGGAGGCTGCCGCTCAACACCGACGGCGGGGGGCTGTCGTCCTGCCACCCCGGGATGCGGGGCATCTTCCTTCTGATCGAGGCCGCCCGGCAGCTCCGGGGCCAGGCCGGGCCGGCCCAGGTCCCCGACTGCCGGCTGGCGGCGGTGGGGGGCTCGGGCGGCTTCCTCTCCTACATCGGCACGGCCATCCTGGGCTCCGAACACCCCTGATCCGGGCCGGTCCCGGCCCTCGCCGGTTGCCAGTTGCGACCCCAAATTAGAATGTGTTCTAATCCGCCGGTGACCGAGTTACGCACTAGTGAGACCAAGCTCGAGTTCCCGTACAGCCGGACTCTCGGGCCGGTGGTGGGGGGGTTCCTGGCCGGTCTGCGGGACGGCCGGCTGCTGGGGATCAAGGCCAAGGACGGCCGGGTTCTGGTCCCGCCGGTCGGCTACGACCCCGAGACCGGGGAGCACCTGGGAACCGACATGATCGAGGTCGGCCCCGGCGGCACGGTGCGGGCCTGGACGTGGGTGGCCGAGCCCTCGGCCAAGCACCCGCTGGACAGGCCCTTCGCCTTTGCCCTGGTGCAGCCCGACGGCGCCGACACGACCATGGTGCACGCCGTGGACGCCGGCAGCCCGGACAAGATGTCCACGGGGATGAAGGTCACGCCGCGGTACCGGAAGGAGCCCCACGGGCTCGTAACCGACCTCGAGGCATGGGAGCCGGCCCGATGAGCGACACCACGACCGACACCAAGAAGGAGAACATGGTGATGGAGCACCTGGTCTCCCTCACCTACCGGGAGCGGCTCACGCCGAACCTGAACCGGTTCGTGGACGAGCTGCTCGAGGGCCGCCTCGTCGGCCACAAGTGCCCGGTCTGCGGCCGGGTGTACGTGCCCCCCAAGGGCTACTGCCCCCTCGACGTGGTGGCCACCGGCCCGGAGAACGAGGTCGAGGTATCCGACACCGGGACCCTGACCGGCTTCACCATCGTCACGCCGGTCGCCTACTACGGGCAGAAGGAGACCCAGCCCTTCGTGTACGCCACCGTGCTGCTCGACGGGGCGGACACCCCCCTCGGCGGCCAGGACATCACCGGCATCGCCCACGACCAGCTGCGGGCCGGCCTGCGGGTGAAGGCCATCTGGTTGCCCAAGAAGGACCGCAAGGTCGAGGGCATCTCCAACCGGGGCTTCGGCGGCCTGGGTGAAGTGATCACCAGCTTCGAAGCCACCGGCGAGCCCGACGCTCCGCGCGACGTCTACAAGGAGCACATCTTCTAAATGGCCGCCACATCCTCCAACGAAATCGCCATCGTCGGCTTCGCCCAGAGCCCCTCGGTGCGCGACGCCGATGCCAGCGAGGTGCAGCTGCTCGTCCCCGTGGTGGCGGCGGCCATCGAGCACGCCGGCATCGAGCGCCGGGACATCGGCTTCACGTGCTCGGGCAGCTGCGACTACCTGACGGGCGGCCCCTTTGCCTTCGTGTCCAACCTGGAGGCGGCGGGAGCATGGCCCCCGATCTCCGAGTCCCACGTCGAGGCCGACGGGGCGTGGGCCCTCTACGAGGCCTGGGTGCGCCTGCTCGAGGGTGACATCGACCTGGCCCTGGCGTTCGGGTCCGGAAAGTCGTCCCCGTCCAACCCGGCCGAGGTGTGGGCCCAGCAGCTCGACCCGTACTACCTGGCCCCCCTCGGCATCGACCCGGTCTCGCTGGCGGGGATCCAGGCCCGCGCCCTCCTCGACTCGGGCAAAGCCACCGAGCGCGACTTCGCCGAGGTCGTGGCCCGCAGCCGCCGCAACGCCAAGTCCAACCCCAACGCCCAGCTCAAGGGGGACGTCGATGTGGACGCCCTGCTGGCCGAGCCCTACTACCGGGAGCCGCTGCGCCGGCACGACCTGCCCCCCATCTCCGACGGGGCGGTGGCGGTGATCCTGGCCCGGGGGGACAAGGCCCGGGCCATCTGCTCCCGCCCGGTGTGGATCCGCGGCATCGACCACCGCATCGACGCCCACCAGCCCGGCATGCGCGACATCACCACGTCGAGCTCGGCCACGTTGGCGGCGCGCAAGGCCGGCTACGACGGCGGTCCCGTGGACGTGGCCGAGGTGTCGACCCCGTTCAGCCCCCAGGAGATCGTCCTGCGCGAGGCGCTGGGGCTCCCCGCCGGCACCAACGTCAACCCGTCCGGCGGCGCGCTGGCGGGGAACCCGATCATGGCCGAGGGGCTGATCCGGATCGTCGAGGCGGCGGCGCGGATCATGGACGGCTCCGCCAACCGGGCGCTGGCCCACGCCACGAGCGGCCAGCTCCTGCAGCAGAACCTGGTATGCGTCCTGGAGGGTGAGTGATGGAGCGGTGTGCGGTCGTCGGCGTCGGCCAGACCAATTTCAAGAAGAAGCGTGAGGACGTCTCGATAGCCGGGCTCCTGCGAGAGGCCATCGACCGGGCCCTCGAGGACGCCGACCTGTCGATCAAGGACATCGACGCCGTGGTCATCGGGAAGGCCCCCGACGCCTTCGAGGGCATCGTGCAGCCCGAGATCTTCCTGGCCGACGCCATCGGCGCGGCCAACAAGCCGCTGTTGCGGGTCCACACCGCCGGCAGCGTGGGGGGCTCGACGTTCGTGGTCGGAGCCCACCACGTGATCACGGGCATCCACGAGCGGGTGCTGGCCGTGGCGTGGGAGAAGCAGTCCGAGGGCAACGCCCAGTGGGGACTGGCCGGGGGGCGCTCGGGCGGGATCGGGGCGGGAGGCGCCTTTGCCCCGTGGATGCGGGCCTACATCGAGGAGTCGGGTGCGCCCGAGTACATCGGGTGGATGGTGGCCGTGAAGGACCGCCGCAACGCCGCCAAGAACCCGTACGCCCACCTGAAGATGCCCGACATCACCCTCGAGACGGTGAAGGAGTCCCCGATGCTGTGGGACCCCATCCGGTTCCACGAGTCGTGCCCGTCGTCGGACGGGGCCTGTGCCGTCGTGCTCACCAACGAGGCGGGAGCCAAGCGGGCGCCCCGCCCGGCGGCGTGGGTGCACGCCCTGGCCGTTCGCACCGAGCTGGGCCAGTTCCCCGGACGCAACCCGGTGCGGCCCCAGGCCGGCGTGGACTGCGCCCACGATGTGTACCGCCAGGCCGGCATCACCGACCCCCGCGCCCAGATCGACATGGCCGAGCTCTACGTCCCGTTCAGCTGGTACGAGCCGATGTGGCTCGAGGGCCACGACATCGCCGGTCCGGGCGAGGGCTGGAAGATGGTCGACTCGGGGGAGACCGACATCGACGGCAGCTTCCCGGTGAACCCCTCGGGCGGCGTGCTGTCCACCAACGCCATCGGGGCGTCGGGCATGGTCCGGTTCGCCGAGTGCGCCCTCCAGGTGCGGGGGATGGCGGGGGAGCACCAGATCGACGGGGCCCGGACCAGCCTGGCCCAGGCGTACGGGGGGGCGGCGCAGTACTTCGCCATGGGCGTGCTGCGCTCCGAGCCTCCGCAGTAGGGAAGTACGCCGGTGCGGCCCTACCGGCTGATCTCGGCCGACAGCCATGTCAACGAGCCACCGGACCTGTGGACGAGCCGCGTGCCGGCGGCGCTGCGCGACCGGGCGCCGCGCGTCGAGCAGTTCCCCGAGGGGGATGCCTGGGTCATCGAGGGGGTGAACGAGCCGGTCAACTTCGGCTGGAATGCCTGCGCCGGCCTCCCGCCCGAGGAGATGACCGGCTGGTCCCGCGTGGCGGACACCCGCCGCGGCGGCTACGACCCGGCCGCCCGCGTCGAGGAGATGGACCGGGACGGGGTCGACGCCGAGGTGCTCTATCCCACGCCCCGGCTGTCCAATGCGATCGTGGCCAACCGCGACGCCGAGTACCACCTGGCCATGGTGCGCGCCTACAACGACTGGATCTCCGAGTACGTGGAGCACGCGCCGGAGCGCTTCGCCGGGTTGGCCATCCTCCCCAACCGGGGTGTCGAGGCGGCGGTGGCGGAGATCGGCCGGGTTCTCGACCAGCCCGGGATGCGGGGCGTGGTCATGGGGTGCTACCCCAACGGCACGCTGGCCCTCCAGCCCGAGGACGACAAGGTGTGGGGCACCCTCGAGGAGCGGAGGGTGCCGTTGGGCATCCACGTTTCGCTCACCCAGGCCATGCCCTCGGCCCACCGGGCCAAGCTGCCCGGCTACGGACGCTTCTTCGACGCCCCCAACCGGATGATCGAGATGGTCTTCGAGGGCGTGTTCGATCGCTTCCCGGAGCTGGATGTGGTCTTTGCCGAGGTGGACTTCGGCTGGGTGCCCTACGTGAAGGAGCAGATCGACAACAACTACCAGCGCCTGGAGCCGACCAGCCGCTTCGGTCTGCCCGCTCCGCCGAGCGAGTACATCGACCGCCACTTCCACTTCGGCTTCATCACCGACACCTTCGGCCTGCGCAGCCTGGCGTGGATGGACCCCCGGCGGGTCCTGTGGTCCAGCGACTACCCCCACATCAGCGCCGACTGGCCCTACTCGTGGCGCACCATCCAGGCCTCGATGTCGGGGGTGCCGGGGGACCAGCGCTCGCTGATCCTGGCCGGAAACGCCAGCCGCCTGTACCAGTTCGGCTGAGGGTCTCCTGACGTGTCGGGTCCCTGGCCGGCGGCCGCCCGGCCCCGCCCCGAGCGTCTCTCCGTCTACGTCATCAGCATCACCCCGTTTACCGGCGACGGGTCCTTCGACGAGGAGTCCACGCGCTCGCACCTGCGCCGGATGGCGGCGGGCGGGGTCGGCGTGTACCTCGGCGGCGGGGGCAGCGGCGAGGGCTACGTGCTGTCGCGCCCCGAGACTCTGAGGCTGCTGGAGATCGGCGTGGAGGAGCTGCGGGGTCAGGTTCCGGTCCGCGCCATGGGCGTCGAGCCCCGCTCGGCGGCCGAGATGGTCGACCTCATCGGGACGGCGGCCGCGACCGGGATCGAGGCCGTGCAGGTGTACTCACTCGATCCGGGCCACGGCCACCGGCCGACGATGGACGAGGTGCAGCGCTACTTCGACGACGTGCTCGGCCAGGTGGCGGTGCCGGCGGTGCTCTCCACCCATCAGTCGGTCGGGTACCAGGTACCCGTTCCCCTGCTGGTCGACCTGGCGGAGAGGCACCCGCACCTGATCGGGGTGAACTGCAGCCACCAGGACCTGGGCTACCTGGCGGCGCTGGCCGACGCCGTGACCGACCGCCTGGAGCTGCACGTCGGGGGGCCGCAGCTGGGCCTCACCGCCCTGGCCCTGGGGGCCAACGGCTTCCTGTCGTCGGAGGCCAACCTGGCCCCGCGGCTGTGCGCCGAGGTCGTCGCAGCGGCGGGCGCCGGTGACGCCCATCGGGCCCTCGACCGGTTCGGCCGGCTGCTCCGGCTGTCCGGCGCGCTCTACGGCGCCGGCGGCATCCGCGCCACCAAGGCCGTGCTCGGCGCCCTCGGCCTGCCCGGCGGGGTGCCCCGGCTCCCCCAGCTCCCCGTTCCCGCCGACCGCCTGGCGCCGCTCCTGGCCCTGGTCGAGGAGCTCGGCCTGGCGGAACTGGAGAGCTGGGGCTAGTCCGCCGGGTCACTCCGCCGGAATCGACTGCTCCGGCTGCTCAGTCGGCTTTCCGGGCCGCCTTGGCGGCGGCGGTCGACTCCTCGAGGCGCTCGGCCTCCTCCCGGGTCGCCAGCGCCTTCTCCTTCTCCGAGAGGGCCGTCGCCTTCTCGTCGAGCGCGGCCAGGTGGGCCTTGCGCTCGCTGGCGGTCAACGCCTTTTCTCCGGCCCGCTCCGCCTTCTCCTGGGCCTCCCGACGGCGCCCGGCCATCTCCTCCACGTTCTCGAGGCGCTTGGCTTCGGCGTCCTCGGCCGCCTCCCGGCGGGTCTCGGCCGTGCGTTCGGCCTGCTGACGGCGCATCTTGGCGCGGCTGGTCTCCTCGGCCAGCTTGCCGTCGGCCATCTCCTTCTTCCGGGCGGCCGCGGTCCGCAGCCGGAGCGCCTGCTCCCGCTCCTGGGCGGCCTGCCGGCGCCGGAGGGCGTCCTCCACCAGCGGGCCGTCCCCCGTCACCCGGCCGAGCGCCTCCCGGGCGGCGGCATCGGCCTGGTCCACCGCTATGCGTGCCGGTGAGACCGGGTCCCGTCCCCCGGTCACGCGCACGACGGCGTCGATCGGCACCCGCACGACCCGGATGTAGCCATCGATGAGCGAGCGCGGTATCACGTGCCAGTCCATCACGCCTCCTCGGGATCGATTGCGTCGGCGCGTCGGGCCGCGGCCGCGGCCGCCGCCGCTGTGGCCGCGGCGTGGCTGGCCGCTCTGGCGTGCTCCTGGCGGGCGCGGCCCAACTCGGCTTCCGCGGCCCGCTTCAGAGCCTGGCGCTGGCGCTCGGCAGCCTCCTCTTCACGGCGGGCCTCCGTCTCCACCTGCGCCCCGGCGCGGGCCACCTCCTTCTCCAGCTGCTCCCGCTGGCGCTCGGTGGCCATCTCCTGCCGCAGGCGGGAGCGCTCAAGCTCTATCTCGCGACGCTCCTCGTGCAGGTCGGACTCCTGCTCCGCCTCATCGGCGCGCTCGGCGCGCCGGCGGCTCTCCACCTCGGCCTCGACGGCCGCCTGCTGCAGGCGGCCCTCCCGAGCCAGGTCGTCGTGGCCGATGACCTGGCCGACCGCCTCTTTGGCCTTGCCGGCGATCTTTCCGGCGATGCCCGAGGCAACGCTCTCGTTCTGAGCGGAATCGCTCACAAACACTCCTCTCGATGTCTCACTGGTATTTGCGTCTACCCAGCGACGAGAGGTCCGAAAAGAGACGGATGACACTGCGTGGGAACAAACTCTTCCAATTCCGCCGCGGCCCTGGCGGGACCCGGAGGAGAGGCGCCCCCCCGCATCGGTTTCACATGCTCCGAAATCACCTCGCGCGGTCGGCCGATGCGCCGTTGGGGGCTCGCAGTGAATTCGGACCATGTGAAACCGACACAGTCGGGCGACCGCGGGAGACCACCTCAGGCGGGGAGCGTGACCGCCGCCCACTTGGTGACGGCATCCGCCACCGCGGCGGGCGAAGCCCCCTCCAACCGGACCAGCTCGGCAGCGGGGAAGGCGGCCACCACCTCCTCGGTCTCGCCGGGGGAGAGCAGGGCCGGGCCGGGCCCGGCCGTCTCCACGACCAGGACGGGAACCGACACGGCCCCCGCCGCCCGCAGGGCCAGGCCCCGGTCGGTCTGACCGGGGACACCGTGGCCCAGGCGGGGGTCGAGCCGCCCGCCGGCCGGTGCCGGCGCCAGGGCGGCGGGATCGTCGGCCAGCCTGCGCACCCAGGCCCGCTCCGCTTCCACCGCCGCCGGCGCGTCGAGCCAGGGACCGCCCAGCCCGTCGACCAGGACGAGCGCCACCGCCCGGCTCCCGAGGGCCAGCAGCTCCGCCCCCCACCCGGACGGGCCCACGCCCACCACCACGGCGGACTCCACCGCCCCCTCGGCCAGCACCAGCGCGCCGAAGAGGGCGGGGTCGGCCCGGTGGTACCCGCCGCCCAGGGGCGGCTCCCGTCCGGCGTGACCGGGGAGGTCAGGGGTGTGAACGGCGCCCGGCCACCCCGCCGCCCGGAAGGCCCCGGCCCACGGCGCCCCACCCTCGGGGTCTCCCAGGGCGTGGAGTACCAGGAGGTCGCTCATTACCCGACGCCCGCCAGGAAGCCGTCGACCGCCGCCATCACCGCGTCCGGCTGCTCGACGTGCACGTAGTGCCCGGCGCCGGGCACCACCACGTGGCGGGCCGTGGGCAGGTGGGCCAGCCGGTCCTCCTTCTCCTGCGGAGACAGCTCGCCCCAGGTGTCGGGCTCGCCGCCGGTGAGCACCAGGAGGGGACAGCGCAGCAGCCCGTTCTCGGCGTTGTGGCGCCCGGCGCTGAGGGCGCCGGGCATCCCCATGCCGTACACGGGGTCGGCCTTCCATGCCGGGCCGCCATCGGTCCCGACCGAACCGTGGGCCACGAGGTGCTCGGCCCACGCCCGGGGCAGGCGGCTGTTCACCTTCATCCGGCGCTCGACCATCTCACCGGGCGAGCCGTAGACCCGCACCGGCCCGGTCAGCGCTCGCACCGTCCCGTCCAGGCCCCGCCGGGCGCCCTCGGCCGGGTCCCCCTGGTCGAACACGGCGTTGGGGGGTCCGAGCCCGTCGATGCTGACCACCCAACGGGCCAGCTCGGGCCAGACGCCGGCGACGTAGACGACCAGGCGCGCCCCGTAGGAGTGGCCGATCCAGCCCACGGGCCGACCGAGCCCCCGGGCCAGGAGGGCCAGATCCACGGCGCTGGCGGCAAAGAAGTTGAGCGAGTGGTTGTGCCCGCTGTCCCCGAAGCCCCGCAGGTCGGGGCACACGACCCGGAAGCCCCGGGACGCGATCCGCGGCGCCAGTCCGTCCCACATCCGCCCGTGGTCGTGGGCGCCGTGGGCGCAGATCACGACCGGAGCGGCGGGATCACCCCACTCCCAGAGGCGGAGACGGGTGCGGTTGACCTCGACGTGGCCGGCCCGGTCGGGCTCCCGGTCGGGGGCGGCGGCCGGGGTCAAGCGGCGGCGCTCAGCTGGCCGCTGATGCCGCCGCCCGGAGCAGCGCCTCGTTGGGGCTGTCGGGAAGCTTGTCCAGCGGGAGGGCCAGCTCTTCCACCGTCGGCCCGTACTTCTCCGCCTCCGGTGCCAGCTTGGCCAGGTCGAAGTCGTAGAGCTTGGCGCAGTTCTCGCCCAGCAGCCTCTGCAGCTCGCCCGGCTCGACGCCCTGGAAGACCTGGCGCAGGTGCTCGCGCGTGTAGGGGTGGGTGCCCTCGTCGTGGGGGTAGTCCGAACCCCACATGAACCGGTCGGGGCCGAGGAAGTTGCGCATCTCGGCGTCGGGAGGTGCGGGCTGGCTCACACCCATCCACACGTTCTGGGCGAAGTACTCGCTCGCCAGCTTGTTGAGCTTCTCACCCTCCCCGTAGCGGATCTCACCGGTCTGGCCCGTCTTGCGGATCTGGTCGATGGTGCGGTCGAGGCCCTTGAGCAGGCCGGGCACCCAGGCGGCGCCGGCCTCGGTGATGACGAACTTCAGCCGGGGGAAGCGCTCGAAGATGCCGCCGAGAACGAACTGCACCAGCGGGCGCTGCGAGTAGAACGGGACCTCGTTGATGTAGAAGAGCATCGAGAACGGGTACTTGCCGTAGTCCGGCGCCCCGGTCCCGCCGTGCACGTTGACCGGGATCTCGAGATCCTGGATGACCTCCCACAGCCGGTCGTACTCGGGGTCGTAGACGGGCTTCACCCACTTGGCGTCGGGCGGGACGTTGGGGAGCAGCAGGCCGCCGCGGAGGTTGTTCTCCTTGATGAACTTCACGTCGTCGATGGCGTCGTCGATGTCGTTGAGGAAGATCTGGCCGATGCCGGCCCGCTTCTCGGGGAACTCGTTGCAGAAGTCGACCAGCCAGCGGTTGTGGGCGCGGATGCCGGCCAGGCGGTGCTCGTACTCCTCGGGCTTCGGGGGGGCGGCGAACAGCACGAAGCTCGGGAAGAAGGGCGGCACCGTGTTCGGGAAGATGACCTCCCCGACGATCCCGTCCTCGAGCTGCTGGCTGTTGCGCATCTCGTTGTCCCAGTTCCGCAGCCGGCGGTTGTCCCCCAGGTCCTTGAACGGGTTCTTG
>DASUHN010000143.1 GCA_036273495.1 Acidimicrobiales bacterium
GGGGCCCGGATCTCCATCGAGCGCGAGACGTTCCCGGCGCTGGTGGGGGAGGGCCGGCTCTTTGCCCTGGCGTCGGACGCCTACTGGCTCGACACCGGTACGCCGGCCCAGTACCTGAAGGCCAACCTCGACCTGGTCGAAGGGGCGGCCCTCATCGGGCCCGGCGCCGAGGTGGCGGCCACAGCGCGGGTGTGCCATTCCGTCGTGGGGGCGGGAGCCAGGGTCGAGGACGGCGCCGAGGTCCGCGACTCGGTCGTGCTGCCGGGGGCGGTCGTCGGGGCCGGGGCGGTGGTGGACGGATCGATCGTCGGGAGGGGCGCCCGCATCGGCGCCCGGGCCCGGCTGGGCCCGGTCACGGTCGTCGGGTGCGACGCCGAGGTGGCGGCGGGGCGGGTGCTGGCCGACGAGCGGGTCCCCGTCGAGGCGCCTTGAGGACGCTCGTCACCGGGGGAGCGGGGTTCATCGGCTCGACCCTCGTCGACCGCCTCCTGGCCGAGGGCCACCAGGTCGACGTGATCGACGACCTGTCCACCGGCTCGCTGGCCAACCTGGCCGCCGCCCGCCGCGCCGGGGACCGGACGTTCTCGTTCCACCAGGCCGACATCCGCTCCCCGGAGATCACCGAGCTGGTGGGCCGCCGCCGGCCCGAGGTCGTCTTCCACCTGGCGGCCCAGGCCGACGTCCGGGTCTCGGTGGCCCGGCCCGTCTTCGACGCCGAGGTCAACATCCTCGGGAGCATCAACATCCTCGAGGCGGCGCGCCAGGCGGGGGCGCGCAAGGTCGTGTTCGCGTCCAGCGGCGGCACCATCTACGGGGACCCCGACGTGTCCGCCCTGCCCGTAAAGGAGAGTCACCCCCGCCGGCCCCTGTCCCCGTACGGCGTGGCCAAGAACGCGGTGGGGGACTACCTGGCCGCCTACCGGGAGCTGCACGACCTCGAATTCACGATCCTGGCTCTGGCCAACGTGTACGGCCCCCGTCAGGACCCGCACGGGGAGGCCGGGGTGGTGGCGATCTTTGCCGGCAACCTCCTCGCCGGCCGGCCCTGCACCGTCTTCGGTGACGGCCGCCAGACCCGCGACTTCGTGTACGTGGACGACGTGGTGGACGCCTTCGCCCGGGCGGCGGAGAAGGCGGGAGGCCTGCTGCTGAACATCGGCACCGGGCAGGAGACGTCGGTGAACGACCTCTACGCCGAGATGGCGCGGGCGGCCGGGGTGGACCTGCCCGCCGTTCGCGCTCCGGCCCGGATCGGGGAGCTGTTCCGGAGCTGCCTCGACCCGGGCAAGGCCGCCATCCACCTGGCGTGGAAGCCGTGGACGTCACTGGCCGAGGGAGTCGGCGCCGTCACCGAGTGGTTCCGCGAGGTCAGGAAGAGCTGACGAACACGGCGGTCCGGCCCACGACCGCCACCTGCCGTCCGGGGGGCCGGGGCCCGCTCCCGGGCGTCCAGACCGACACCGTGGCAGCGGGATGGCCGGAGTAGGCGAGCTGGCTGCCGAACAGGAACAGCCAATTCGCCTGGGCCACCGGCCGGTAGCCGTGGTGGCCGAGGTCCACCAGCAGCCCGGCCGCCCACGGCCAGCGGTCCGGGGTGGCGACGGCCACCTCCACCGGGGGAGCGGCCCGGTCCGGCCCGGCGGGTGGCAGGGTCGGTAGCACCGCGGCGAACAGGGCGTCGGCCTGGGCGCCCCCTGCGGGGGGAGGGGGCCGGAGCACGGCCGCCAGCGCCACCAGGGCCACCGCCGCCAGCACCGCCGCTGCGCCCGCCCGGCGGCCCTCGACCACCCGGCGGCGCTCCCCGGACCGCTGTCCCCGCTCCCCGGTCAGGGCCAGGACCAGGCCGAGCACGATCACCGCCCCGGCACCGGAGAGCCACTCGGTGAGGTAGGCGTAGAGCGGCCCGGTGGCCCGGGTGGCCGACACCACCCCCACGACCACGGCCAGTCCGCCCGCCCCCCCCAGGGCGGCACCCAGGTGCCGGCCCCGGCGGGTGCCCACCGCGACCGCCACCGCCGCCAGCGCCAGGGCGCCGAGAAGGATCACGGCGGTGGCGGCCGGTCCGGGCGGACCCGCACCGAGGCGCCCTCGGAGCGGGGGCCACAGGGCCCCGGCGACGGACCGGGCGGCGGGCCCGAACGGGTGATGCGTCGCCAGGCCGGTACCGGGTCCCGGGCCCGAGCGGAAGAACCGGACCACCCGGCTCAGGTTCCCGGGCGACCCGGTCAGCTGTTGCACGAGAGCGGGCAGCCAGACGACGACGGCCAGCCCCGCCGCCACCCCGATCCCCAGCCCGACCTCCCGCCCGGTCCGGGCGGACCGGCTCCGGGCGAACCGGCCCCGCACGGCGGCGGACACCAGCGCCACCAGCCCGACCACGGCCACCACCAACCCGGTGCTCACGTCGGTCTGCACCAGGAAGCCGCCCGCCCCGACGGCCCCGGCCAGCATCCACCACCGGCCCACGGCCAGGCCGGCGCAGAACACGAGGAACAGCGCCGTGGGCACGATGATCGCCGCCGGGTTCCACACCTCGGCCACCGTCGCCGGCCCCAGGGCGGCCAGCTGGGCGACCACCACCACCGCCGCCCAGCGCCCCGCCGCCGCCCCTCCCAGCCGGGCCACCACGGCCACCGCGGCCAGCGCCGCCACGCCGGTCACCACGACCGTCGCCGCCGCCAGCCCCCGGCCCGTCCCCCCGAACAGCCGGTAGGGCCCGGCCAGCAGGTAGAACCACAGCGGGCCGGGATGACTCCACCCGAAGCGCGAGTACGGCCCCACCAGCTGGGAGAAGCGGCCGGCCCGGTCGGTCGCCAGCTGGATGGCCCCCTGGTCCCCCCACGGCCCGATCCGGTCCAACGCCGCCACCACCGCCAGCACCACGGTCGGGACGGCGACGGCGGCCAGGGCCAGAGGGTCGAGCCGCCACCGGCGCGGCGCCACGGGATCGGCGGGGGGGACGGCCGGCGGCGCCGTCGTCAGCGAAACAGGTCCTCCTGCCACGGCCGCACGATCTCGGTGGACACCGAGGCCTCGCGCAGCCACTCGGCGTCCACGCCGCGGATCACCGCGAAGGGCACCTCCCGCGACTTCCCCATCACCAGCTCCGCCGCCCCGGCCAGCTCGTCGGCCACGCACACCTCGGTCACCTGCAGCTCCCGCCCGTAGGTGTCCGAGGTCCCCCGCAGGTCGACGACGGCGGCCACACCCGCGCAGCCGATGGCGACGTCGGTGAGCCCCCGCCGCCACGTCCGCCCGAAGGTGTCGGACACGATCACCCCGACCGAGATCGCGAGCCGGGCGCGCAGCCCGTCGCGTATGCGCCGGGCCGACCGGTCGGGGTCCACGGGCAGCAGCGCCGCCCACCCCCGCTCGACGTTCGACAGGTCGACGCCGGAGTTGGCGCACACGAAGCCGTGGCGGGTCTCGGTCATCACCAGGTCGCCGCGCCGGCGCAGGACGCGGACGGCCTCCTCTTCCACCAGCGACTTGTGCGAGAGCGGATCGTCGGGGTCGACGGCGACCAGCCGGCCCTCGGCCTTGGAGACGACCTTCTGGGTGACGACCACGACGTCCCCCTCCGTCAGGTCGGCGTGGGCGGCGATCACGTCGGCCAGCACCTCCCCCGGGCCCACCGCCGGCACCCCTTCGACGGGGATGATCGTCAGCACTTACGCCAGCACCGACGCCAGCGTCGTCTCCGCCAGGTGGCGGGCCACGTCCGGCGAGGTCATGACCGACGCCGTCACCACGGCCCGCATCCCCTGGTCCTCCACTGCGCCCGCTAGGTCGGCGTCGGCCTCGTCGATCACCAGCACGGAGGCGAGCGGGGCGTAGATCCGGGCCACCCCGACCACCGACGCGTCGTGGCCCAGCTCGCGCATCAACCGGTCGGCGGGGCCCTTGAGGGCGGAGCCGGCGACGATCGGGGACACCGCCACCGTTCGGTCCCGCCGCGCCCGCACGGCGCCGGCGATGCCCGGCACGGCCAGGATCGGGCCGATCGACACGATCGGGTTGGACGGGCAGATCACGACGGCCTCCGCCGTCGCGAGGGTGTCGAGCACGCCCGGGCCCGGCGTGGCCGCCTCGGCACCGGAGAAGCGGACCGATTCGACCGTCACGTCGTGGCGCCGGGCCACGAAGTACTGCTGGAAGGAGAGCTCACCTTCGCCCTCGACGGTGAGGACGGTGCGCACCGGGTCCTCGCTCATCGGCAGCAGGCCCACCTCCACGCCCCACGCCGCGGCGATCTCGGCGGTGACCGACGCCAGGCCCGCACCCTCCGACAGGCGCTGGGTGCGGTAGAGGTGGGTGGCCAGGTCGAGGTCCCCGAGCCGGAACCAGGTCTGGCCCTCGTAGCGGTCGAGGGCGTCCATGGTGCGCCACGTCTCGCCGGTGAGGCCCCAGCCCGTCTCGGGGTTGACCGCCCCCGCCAGCGTGTAGGTCACGGTGTCGAGGTCGGGGCTGATGTGCAGGCCGTGCAGCTCGAGGTCGTCCCCGGTGTTCACGACGGCAGCGATGGCGCGGGCGGGCACGGCGCCGATGAGACCGGCGAGCATCCGGGCGGCCCCGACCCCGCCGGCCAGAGCGGCGATCACCGCGGCCCCGGGGCGGCAGTCACGCCGGTCAGGGTAAGGGATGGGCCGCGGGGCCGGTATGCAAGGCTCGGCCGCATGGCAGCGGAGCGCCATCGGGGCACGGCAGCCGAGCGCCATCAGGGCACGGCAGCGGAGCGCCTGCGGGTGGCCGTCGACGCCACGCCGCTGCTCGGCGTGCGCACCGGGGTGGGCGTGTTCTGCGAGTGGGCGCTTGCCTGCCTGGCGGGGAGGCCGGAGCTGGAGATGAGCGCCTTTGCCGTGAGCTGGCGCCGGCGGGGCGGGATCCGGCCCCACCTGCCCGAGGGGGTGCGGGTGGTCGATCGGGCCATGCCCGCCCGGCCCCTCCACCGGGCGTGGGGCGTGAGCCGGATGCCGCCGGTGGAGTGGTGGACCGGCCCCGAGGACGTGGTCCACGGCACCAACTTCGTGGTTCCCCCGACCCGCCGGGCGGCGCGGGTCGTGACCGTGCACGACCTCACGCCGGTCCGCTTCCCGGAGATGTGCGACGACTACACACGCACCTTCCCCCGCCTCGTCCGCCGGGCGCTGGCCGACGGGGCCTGGGTCCACACGCCCTCCCGGTTCGTGGCCGCCGAGGTCGTCGAGCTCCTCGGGGCGCGCCCCGAGCGGGTGGTGGCGGTGCACCACGGGATCCCCCTCGACCCGTGCGAGGGAACCGCCCCGGACGCCCTGCCCGGGCCGGCGCGCGGCG
>DASUHN010000144.1 GCA_036273495.1 Acidimicrobiales bacterium
AGGGCCCCACTGCACAGCGCCAGCACCACGTCGTTGACGGTCGTGCCGAAGTGGTTCTTCACCGCCTTGACGTCGTCGAGCGACAGCGTGCCCACCGCCACGACCCGGTGCGGGGTGATGGCGCCGTTCCACGGCGTGCGGGGGGCGCTGAACGGGGTGGCCATGCCCGACGCCCCGCCCCGGCGGCGGGAGACGATGCTCGCGACCGACCGGACGGTGGCGGGGATGGTCCGGGCCAGGCGCCCCGGCTGGCGGGCCAGCGACCGGGCCGCGTACGCCACCAGCTCGAGGTCGTTGGGGATGTGCTCCGGGCGGCGGTCGTCCGCCGTCTCCCCGTCCTGGTCCGCGGCGGCCGACGGCTCGGGCTCGAGGTCGAACAGGTGGACCATGAGCTCCGCCCCGGTCACCCCGTCGATCATCGAGTGGTGCACCTTGGCGAGCACGCCGATCCGGCCGTCCTCGAGGCCCTCGACGATCCACATCTCCCACAGCGGGCGGGAGCGGTCCAGGGGCCGGGAGAGGAAGTCCCCGGCCAGCTCGGTCAGCTCGCGCATGCTGCCCGGGGCCGGCACCGCCATCCGCCGCACGTGGAAGTCGAGGTCGAACTCGGGATCCTCGACCAGCACCGGGTGGTGGAGGCGGAACGGAACCTCGATCAGGCGCCGGCGGAACATCGGGATCCGGGGCAGCCGGCTCTCGATCAGGTCGCGGACCCGCTCGAAGGAGTAGCCGCCCGTCATGGTCGAGGTGTCGAACACCCCCACCATCGACACGTGCATGTGCTGGCTCGGCGTCTCCGAGTAGAGGAAGGTGGCGTCGAGCCCGGTCAGTCGTTGCATGACGTTCTTTATTCCGCGCCGACCGGTGCCAGTCCTGCGCGCCCGGCCACCGAGCGCACCGCCTCGGCCAGGACCGGGACGAAGCGGCGGGCGCCGATCACACAGGCGGCGTGGCCCGCCGGCACCGGGTGGAGGGTGGCTCCGGGGATGGCCCGGGCCAGCTTGATCTGGCGACTGGAGGAGACCAGGTGGTCACGGGTGGTGATCACGACCGCCACCGGCACGTCGACGCTGCCGACCCACTCGTGGGAGCTGAACCGGCCCATGGACCCCATGGCCTTGAGGGCGGCCAGGATGTCGGTGCGGCGCAGCTCGTCGATGGCCCACCGGCTGATCAGCGGGTCGGAGTCCTCCTCGGGCAGGTCGTGGTGGTCGGCCTCGACGGGGCGGGTGCGCCAGGGCCCGGGGAGGCGGTTGAACAGCTGGACCCCGAACACCCCGCCCAGCAGCGAGGTGAAGAACAGCCGCTCGGGCGCCGTGCCCCCGAAGTTCCGGCTGGTGGCGCACAGAACCAGTCCCGCCACCCGGTCCCGGTGGCGGTGCCAGACGAGTTGGGCCACCGGGCCGCCGAGGGAGTAGCCCGCGACCAGGAAGCGCTCCACGCCGAGCACGTCGGCCAGGGCGGCCACGTCGTCGGCGCAGTCGGCCAGCCGGAACTCGGTCCCGACCCGCATGGACCGGCCGTGGCCCCGGAGGTCGATGGCCACGACCCGGTACTCCTCGGCCAGCCGGCCCATGGCCGGGAACCAGTTGAGCCCGCCGCTCGCTACCAGCCCGTGGATCAGGATCACGGTCGGGGCGCCCGGCGGGCCCGCCTTCTCCCACACGAAGGCGGTGCCCCGCCCGGCCAGCTCCACGGACCGGCCCCGAGGCAGGTCCACGTCCGACGGCCGGGACGCGGCCAGGCCCACGAGGTCGACGAAAGCCAGTCCCATCAGCCCCACCCGCCCGTCGATCCCGGCCAGTCCGTCACGCGAACCTGCTTATCACGCCGCTTTCTGCAGCTCCTCGAGGGCGTCGTGGAGCCGCGCCACCAGCTCCCGGAGGTCGGGCACGGTCTGCGGACAGGCCACCACGCCGAAGTTGAGCTGGTCGAGGTAGCTCCACACCGTGATGTTGAGCCCGATGTTCTCGAGGATCGGGCCCATCGACCAGATGCCGACCAGCCGGGCCCCGGCCACGAACAGCGGGGTCGTGGGGCCGGGCACGTTGGAGACGATCAGGTTGATCGGGGGCCGGTGGCGATCGGCGAGGTTGAGCCGCGAGTAGGCCCGCGTCACCGCCTGGAACGGGGCCGGCGGGGTGAGCTGGGACCAGTCCTCGAGGATCTCGGGGCCCAGGGCCCGGTGCTGCTCCTTGGCCGCCGCCATCATCCGGCTGGCCTCGGCCAGGCGCTCGACGGGATCGGCGACGTTGACCGGGAGGGCGGTGAACAGGTTGGACACGCTGTTGGCCCGGCCCACCTTGAACTCGTCGCGCGTCGAGACCGGCACTCCCGCGATCAGCGGCCGGGCCGGCACCCCGCCGTGGCCGTCCAGCCACCGGCGCAGGGCGCCGGCGCACAGCGCCAGCACGACGTCGTTGATTGTGGTCCCGAAGGCGCTCTTCACCGCCTTGACGTCGGGCAGCGAGAGCGTGGTGGATACGAAGGCGCGCTCGGGCAGCAGCGACCGGTTGAACGGGGTGCTGACGGTGGCGAACGGCGCCGGGGGGGCATCCTGGCCGGAACGGCGGCGCCGGACGACCCGGTAGAAGCCGCGCAGGGTGCGGAGCAGCAGGCCCGGGAGGGAGCCGAGGTCACGGAGCCCGTCCCGGAGGGCGGCCGTCACCAGCGCCTTCGGGGGCGGGACGGGGTCGGGGGCCCAGAGCGGAGCTTCCCCGGCGGGTACGCCGGCGGTGGGATCGGGCGTGAGCACCTGCATGAGCATCTCCGCCGCCTTGACCCCGTCGGCGACGCAGTGGTGGATCTTCGAGACGAAGCCGACGTGGCCGCTCTCGAGGCCCTCGACGACCCACAGCTCCCACAGCGGCCGGCGGCGGTCGAGGGGCCGACCGGCCACGGCGGAGACGATCCGGTCCAGCTCGGCCTGGCCCCCCGGAGCGTCGGCGTCGACCCGGTGGAGGTGGTTGGCGATGTCGAAGTCGGGGTCCTCGATCCACACCGGGTGGCCGAGGGCCAACGGGATCGGCACGATCCGCTGGCGGAAGGCCGGCAGGCGGTGGAGGTGGGCGGCGAGCACCTCCCGCACCCGCTCGAAGGAGTAGCCGCCCTCGGCGCCGGCGGGATCGACGACCGCCACCTTCATGGTGTGGAGGTGCTGGGTCGGCGTCTCCATGTAGAGGAACCCCGCGTCCAGCCCGGTGAGACGCTCCATCCCCGTACATATCTACACTGCCCGGCCGTGGCGGGGCGCGGTCGGCTGGAACTGGTACGGGGGCGCCAGCCCCACCTGGGCCGGCTGATGGAGCAGCTGGCCGATCTGTACGGGGACCGGGTGGCGGCCACCGAGGACGGCTGGCCGGACG
>DASUHN010000145.1 GCA_036273495.1 Acidimicrobiales bacterium
GAGGGATCACTTCGATCCCGAGGCGCCGCCGCATCGTGACGAACCACTCGAACAGCCGGCGGGGGCGCAGCAGCTCGGCCACGACCGTCAACGGGTAGCCGGTCGACGCCAGCCACGCCCCCCCGGTGTCCCACGTCCCGAGGTGGGGCAGGGCCAGGATGGCCCCCCGGCCCGCGGCCACGGCGTCGTCCAGGTGGTCGAGGCCCTCGGCCGAGGTGCTCGCCTCCAGGCCCGCCGCCGACGCCCCCGGCGCCCGGGCCGAGTCGAGCCAGTAGTAGGCGTAGGAGAGGAAGGCCCCCCGCACCCTGCGCTCCAGCTCGTCGCCGTCCAGCGTCCCGCCGGCGATCCGGCGCTGGTGGGCCGCCATCAGCTCCCGCCGGGAGCGCATCAACCGGTAGCTGACCTCCCCCGCCGTGCGGGCGAGGGCCCTTCCGAGGGGCCGGGGGGCGTACCGGCCGACGGCGAAGAGGCCGCGGTACAGGTAGTAGGCGAACTGACTCTCGCCCGGTTCGTCACCGGGTCCCGGCACGGGGCGGTCCGGACCGGAAGGGGCTAGGGCCGGGTGCCGGCGCCGCGGTAGCGGCCGGCCAGCCGGGGCTTGCGCGCCTGGCGCCGGCTGCGCCGGGCCTCGACCCGCTCCGAGCGCTCCAGCCGCGCCGACTCGCGTGCCGACTCGCGCGCCGCCAGGCGCGACCGCCAGCGGGCCTCGACGGCGGCGACCGTCCAGCGGGACTCGACGGGAATCGGCGCCGGGCGGTCCCCCTGCCGCCACACCTTCACGAAGCGCTGCCCGGCGGTGAGCAGGCTTCCGGCCAGGATCAGCCACAGGGCGGGGACGAGCAGGACCGAGAACATCAGCCCGAGGCAGAGGACGATGATCCGCTCGGCCCGCTCCATCACCCCGCCCCGGCCGTCGAAGCCGAGCGACTCGGCCTTGGCCCGCACGTACGACACGAGGTTGGACGCCCCGAGGGCGGCCAGGGGCAGCAGGGCGGCGTGGCCGCCGTGGACCGAGGCCAGGTACCACGCCGTGCCGCCGAGAACCACGGCGTCGGTGAAGCGGTCGGCCACCGAGTCGAAGAAGGCGCCCCGCCGCCCCGCCGTTCCGGCCGCCTTGGCCAGGGGCCCGTCGAGCAGGTCGGGCAGCGCCGCCGCCACCAGCACGATCATGCCGGGGACGAGGTGGCCGGCGGCCACCAGCCCGGCCGCACCGAGCGCCGCCACGACGCCGGCGGCGGTGAGCTGGTCGGCTGTCAGCCCCGCCCTGTGGAGGGCCGATCCCAGCGGCTGCGTCCTGCGATCCACGCCGGCGCGCCAGCGTCCGTCGAACAAAGATTGCTCCTGATCAGGGCCTTATCGGCCCCAGCACCCTACCACCGCCCGTCGGTAGGCTGGAGTGACCGTGGCCCGGGGGTGGGGCCACCCGGCAGCGGTCCGCGGCCCCGTCGGCCGGGACCGGGAGAGAGAGGTATCCCGGTGCAGAGCTTTCCTCCGGCCAGGATCAGGAATGTGGCCCTGGTCGGTCACGGCGGGTCCGGGAAGACCACCCTGGCCGAGTCGCTGCTGTTCTGCTCGGGTGCCATCACCCGTCAGGGCCGGGTCGAGGACGGCTCGACCACCACCGATTTCGACCCCGAGGAGATCAAGCGGGGGATCTCCCTCTCCCTGGCCCTCGCCCCCATCGAGCACCAGGGCCACAAGATCAACCTGATCGACTGCCCCGGCTACGCCGACTTCTTCGGGGACGTGGCCGCCGCGCTGTCGGTGGCCGACCTGGCGGTGTTCGTGGTCAGCGCCGTCGAGGGCGTCGAGGTCCAGACCCAGGTGGCCTGGCGGATGGCGGCCGAGCGGGGCCTGCCCCGGATGATCTTCGTGAACAAGCTCGACCGGGAGCGGGCCAGCTTCGACCGCACCCTGGAGGACCTGCAGTCAGCGTTCGGGGCCGGGGTGGCCCCGCTGGAGCTTCCCGTCGGGGAGGAGGCCGCCTTCCGGGGGGTGGCCGACCTGCTCACCGACACGGCCATCACCTACGAGGACGGCCGGCCCAGCACCGGTCCGATCCCGTCCGACATGGCCGACTCCGAACACCAGGTCCGCGAGGCGCTGGTCGAGGGCATCGTCGTGGCCGACGACGCCCTGATGGAGCGCTACCTCGAGGGGGACGTGCCCGATCCCAAGGAGCTGGAGGAGACGCTCGCCAAGGGGGTGGCGGCGGCCCAGGTGTTCCCGGTGCTGTGCGGGTCGGCCGCCCGCAACGTGGCCATCGACCGCCTGGCCACGTTCATCTGCGAGATCGGCCCCTCCCCCGCCGACCGCCCGCCGGTCACGGTGGAAGGGGGCGGGGGGAGCTACGAGGTGGACTGCGACGCCGGCTCCGACCCGCTCCTCTACGTGTTCAAGACCCTGGCCGACCCCTATGTCGGCAAGGTGTCGCTGTTCAAGGTGCTCACCGGCACGCTCAAGCCCGACACCGTCCTCACCAATCCCCGGACCCACAGCGACGAGCGCCTCCACGGCCTGTTCACCCTCCGGGGCAAGGAGCACGTGGACCTGTCCGAGGTGCAGGCCGGGGACATCGCGGCGGTGGCCAAGCTCACTGACACCGGCACCGGGGACACCCTGGCCCCCAAGGGGACGCCGGTGACCGTCCCCGTGCCCGAGCTTCCCGAGCCGGTGCTGGCCCACGCCATCCGCCCCAAGTCGAAGGGGGACGAGGACAAGCTGATGACCGCCCTGCACAAGCTGCAGGAGGAGGACCCCGCCCTGCGGGTGCGCCGCGACGACGAGACCCACCAGACCCTTCTCTCGGGCATGGGGGAGACCCACCTGATGATCGTCACCGAGCGCCTCCACCGGAAGTTCGGCGTCGAGGTCGAGGTCGAGCCGGTACAGGTCCCCTACCGGGAGACGATCACCAAGCCGGCCGAGGCCGAGGGCAAGTACAAGAAGCAGACCGGGGGCCACGGCCAGTTCGGCGTGGCCAACCTCAAGGTCGAGCCGGCGGAGCGGGGGGCGGGCTTCACCTTCGTCGACCAGATCGTCGGCGGCGCCATCCCCCGCCAGTTCATCCCTGCGGTCGAGAAGGGCATCGGGGAGACCATGCAGCAGGGCGGCCACTTCGGCTACCCGGTGGTCGACGTCACCGTGATGTGCGTCGACGGGAAGTACCACCCCGTCGACTCGTCCGAGATGAGCTTCAAGATGGCCGGCTCGATCGGCTTCAAGGAGGCGCTGGCCAAGGCCGGGCCGGTCATCCTCGAGCCCGTCTCGTGGCTGGAGGTGACGGTGCCGGCCGCCAACCAGGGCGACGTCATGGGTGACCTCAACTCCCGCCGGGGCCGGGTGCAGGGAACCGAGGGCACCGAGACCGGCGAGCAGGTGATCCGCGCCCTGGTTCCCACCTCGGAGCTCCTGCGCTACGCCATCGACCTCCGCTCGATCACGGGGGGCTGGGGCCGCTTCCGCACCGGCCACGACCATTACGACCTCCTGCCCCAGAACTTCTACGACAAGGTGGCCAAGAAGGAAGCCTGAGTGGGCGCCGTGGGGATGGGGACCCCACGGCACGCGGCGGGGCGAGGTCCGCAGGACCCGGGTGCCCGCCGCCATCAACGCGGCCAGGTCCCCTTCAGCTTCTGCCACGACACCCCCAGCGCCTCGGGCAGGACGCGGGCCTCGGCCACCGAGGTCATGAAGTTGGTGTCGGCCGCCCAGCGGGGCAGGACGTGGACGTGCAGGTGGCCGGGAATCCCGGCGCCGGCGGCCCGGCCCAGGTTCATGCCGGCGTTGACCCCGTCGGGGCGGTAGGCCGCCTTCACCGCCACCACCGCGGCGGTGATCGCCGACCACAGCCGGGCCGACTCCTCGGGCTCCAGGTCCTCGAGGTCGCCCACGTGGCGCTCGGGCATCACCATGAGGTGCCCGCTCGTGTAGGGGTAGGCGTTGAGGGCGGCGGTGACCCCCGGCCCCCGCCACACCACGTGGGCCTCGGGGTCGTCCAGCGGCGCCGCCACCAGCCGGCACATCACGCATCGCCGCCCCTCGGGCTGGTCGGTCGCGCCGGCGTCGGCCCGGGCGATGTACTCGCTGCGCCACCCCGCCCACAGATGGTCGAGGCTCACGCCGACCCGCCTCTCATGTGAAGGTCAGGACGCCGGATCGCGCTCGTCGGCCCGCCGGGCCACCTCGTCGGCCAACGCGTCCACGGCCACGCCGCGCTCGGGCTGCTCGGCCCCCCGCCGGTTCACCCCGACCGTCCCGGCCGCCACGTCCTCGTCCCCGACGACCAGCACGTACGGCACCCGCTCGAGCTTGGCCCGCCGGATGCGGGCGTTGAGCTTGTCGGCCGCTCCCGCCACGTCGGCCCGCAGGCCGCGACCCCGCAGGGTGCCCGCCACCTCCTCGGCGTAGGCGGCGTGGTCGTCGCGGACCGGCAGCACGCGCGCCTGCACCGGTGACAGCCACACCGGCAGGGCCCCGGCGTAGTGCTCGAGCAGCACGCCGAAGAAGCGCTCCACCGACCCGAACAGGGCCCGGTGGATCATCACCGGCCGGTGGCGGGCGTTGTCGGCGCCGACGTACTCCAGCTCGAAGCGCTGGGGCTCCTGGAAGTCGAGCTGGATCGTCGACAGCTGCCACGTGCGCCCGATGGCGTCGCGAGCCTGCACGGAGATCTTCGGGCCGTAGAAGGCGCCCCCGCCCTCGTCGAGGACCAGCTCGAGGCCCTTGGCCTCCCCGACCACCCGCAGCGCCTCGGTGGCGCGCGCCCACTCGTCCTCGGTGCCGACCGCCTTGCCCTCCGGCCGGGTCGACAGCTCCAGGTAGAAGTCCGACAGGCCGTAGTCGCGCAGCAGGTCGAGCACGAAGTCGAGGAGCGAGCCCAGCTCCTCCTCCATCTGCTCCGGCGTGCAGAAGATGTGGGCGTCGTCCTGGGTCATGCCCCGCACCCGGGTGAGGCCGTGCACGACCCCCGACTTCTCGTAGCGGTACACCGAGCCGAACTCGAACAGCCGCATCGGCAGCTCGCGGTAGGAGCGCTGCCGGCTCCGGTAGATCAGCATGTGGAACGGGCAGTTCATCGGCTTGAGGTAGTACCGCTGCCCCTCGTCCAGCTCCATGGGCGGGAACATGCCGTCGGCAAACCAGTCGAGGTGGCCCGACGTCTGGAACAGGTCCTCCTTGGTGATGTGCGGGGAGTTGACGAACTCGTAGCCGGCGGCCAGGTGGCGCTCCCGCGAGTAGTCCTCCATCAGCTTGCGCACCAGCCCACCCCTGGGGTGGAACACGGCCAGGCCCGAGCCGATCTCGTCGGGGAACGAGAACAGGTCGAGCTCGGCCCCGAGGCGGCGGTGGTCGCGCCGCTCCGCCTCCTCCAGGCGGTGGAGGTGGTCGGCCAGCGCCGCCGCCGACTCCCACGCCGTGCCGTAGATGCGCTGCAGCTGGGGCCGCTTCTCGTCCCCCCGCCAGTAGGCGCCGGCCACCCGGAGGAGCTTGAAGTGGCCGAGCCGGCCCGTGGAGGGGACGTGCGGGCCCCGGCACAGGTCGGCGAAGGCCTCGCTGTTGCGGTACACGCTCACCGGGCGGTCCCCGCCCCCGCCGACCTCACCGGCGTCCTCGGCCGCCGCCGACCCCTCGGCCACCCCCCGGATGATCTCCTGCTTGTAGGGCTGGTCGGAGAACAGGGCCAGGCCCTCGTCGACCGTGTGCTCCTCGCGCACGAAAGGCTGGTCGGCGGCCACGATCTCGCGCATCCGCGCCTCGATGCGCGCCAGGTCCTCCTCGGTGAAGTGGAGGCCGCCGGGCAGGGCGAAGTCGTAGTAGAAGCCGTCCTGCACGGGGGGCCCGATGGCGAAGTGGGCCCCGGGCCACAGCTGGGTAACGGCCTGGGCCATCACGTGGGCGGTGGAGTGACGCAGGACGTGGCGGCCGTCGGTCGAGTCGGCGGTCACGATGGCAACCCGGTCCCCGTCGTGCAGCGACGCCGACAGGTCGGCATCCTGCCCGCCGATCCGGGCCGCCACCGCCGCCTTGGCGAGCCGGGAGCCGATGGCGGCGGCGAGGTCGGCGGCCGTCGACCCGTCGGGCACCTCCTTGCGGGAGCCGTCGGGCAGCTCGACCGAGATCGGGGCGCTGCTCACTGCACCCCCAGCAGCCCGGCCGCCTCCGAGACGCCCTGGCCCCCACGGGCGGCGGCGTCGATGGCGGCGATGGCCCCGGGCACGTCGAGGTCCTCGTCCAGAGCGGCCCGGACCTGCTCCAGGGCCCCCGCCCCCGGCCCCGCCGCCCGCCACCGGGCCAGGCGCTCGGCCGCCTCCCCCATCTCCTCGTCGCGCCACTCCCACTCGGTGCGGTAGTGGTGGCCGAGGACGCACAGCCGGATGGCGTCGGGCTCCCACTCCTTCAGCAGGTCGCTCACGAACACCAGGTTCCCGAGCGACTTGGACATCTTGGTCCCGCCCAGCCGCACCAGGGCCACGTGCATCCAGTGCCGGACGAAGGGCTCCCCGGTGACGGCCTCGGACTGGGCGGCCTCGCACTCGTGGTGGGGGAAGATCAGGTCGGTCCCGCCCCCGTGCAGGTCGATGGTCGTTCCCAGCTCGCGCATGGCCAGCGCCGAGCACTCGATGTGCCAGCCGGGCCGGCCCGGGCCCCACAGCGAGTCCCACGCCGGCTCGTCCGGGGCCGACGGCTGCCAAAGCACGAAGTCCAGGGGATTGCGCTTGTTCGGGTCGTCGGGGTTGCCGCCCCGCTCGGCGGCCAGCGCCAGCATCCGGTCCCGGTGGTAGTGGGAGATCTGGCCGAACTCGGGGAACGAGCTCACGTCGAAGTAGACCGCTCCCCCGGCCTGGTAGGCGTGGCCCGACTCGAGCACCATGCCGATGAACCCGAGGATGTCGGGGATGGCCGAGGTGGCCCGGGGCTCGCTCCAGCACTCGAGCAGGCGCAGGGCGCGCATCGTCGAGTCGAAGCGGGCCATCTCCTCGGCGGCGAGGTCGAGGAAGTGCACCCCCAGCTGGCGCGCCTTGCGCAGGATGTCGTCGTCGACGTCGGTGATGTTGCGCACGCAGCGGGTCTCGTGGCCGAGGTCCTGGAGCCGGCGCTGCAGCACGTCGTAGGTGACGTAGACGGCCACGTGGCCCATGTGGGCGGCGTCGTACGGGGTGATCCCGCACGTGTACATGGTGACCAACCGACCGGGGGAGAACGGCACCACCGCGTCACGAGCCGTGTCGTACAGCCGCATCGTCACGGGATCAGCTTCCGCCCTCGGGAATGCCGAGCAGCCGGATGCTCGTCCGGGTCTTGTAGCGGCGGTTGACGGCTATCAGGACGGCCGTGAACGCCTCGACCGCGGCCGCCTGGGAGAGGCTCCCGGCCTCGATGGCCCGCAGGCCCGGCACCGGGTCGATCAGCTCGGCGGCGGCCTTCATCGCCTGGGGATCGTCGGCGCACACCAGCACGTCGCACTCCACCGGGTGGTCGAGGTCCCCGAGCTCGTGGGCCGGCACGTGGTGGAAGGCGGCCGCCACCCGGGCGGCGGGCACGGCGGCCTGGACCGACGCGGCGATCGAGCCGCGCGGCGGCACCAGGGCCACCAGCTCGCCGCCGATCCTGGTGAGGGCGTTGGCCATGCAGACGAGGACCTTGCCGTCGAGGGCGGGGGCCAGAGAGGCGGTGGTGGGGGCGGCGGCGTCCCACGGGGTGGCCACCACGACCAGCTCGGCGCCGGCGGCCTCCTCGTTGCCCGCCCCCTCCAGGGCCAGGTCACGGCCTCCCCACGGCTCCAGCAGCCCGGCCACCACCTCCCGGGCCCGATCCGGGGAGCGGGAGCCGACCACCACCCGGTGGCCGACGGCGGCCAGGCGCAGCGCCAGGGCGCCGCCTGCAGGACCGGTACCTCCGAGGACACCCACTAGCACGCCCCCAAGATTGCACAGAGGGGAACGGGCCCCGTGCGAGACTTTCCGGCTCATGGGCATTCTCGACGGGAAGCGGCTCCTCGTGACCGGGGTGCTCACCGATGCCTCGTTGGCCTTCGGCACCGCCGCACTGGCCCAGAAGGAGGGCGCCGAGGTGGTGCTCACCGGCGCGGGCCGGGGGCTCTCGCTGACCAGGCGCACCGCCCGCAAGCTGCCCGCCGAGCCCGAGGTCCTCGAGCTCGACGTGACCGAGCCCGAGCACTTCACCGGGCTCCGCTCGGCCCTGGAGCAGCGCTGGGGCGGGGTGGACGGGGTGGTGCACGCGATCGGCTTCGCCCCCCAGGACGCCCTCGGGGGGGACATCCTGCGGGCCAGCTGGGACGACGTGGCGGTGGCCGTCCGGATCTCCACCTACTCGCTGGCGGCCCTCGCCGGGGCCGTGCTGCCGCTGATGGACGCGGCGGGAGGGGGCTCGATCGTGGCCCTCGACTTCGACGCCACCGTGGCGTGGCCGGCCTACGACTGGATGGGGGTGGCCAAGGCCGGCCTCGAGTCGCTGGCCCGCTACCTGGCCCGCGACCTCGGTCCCCACCGGGTCCGGGTCAACCTGGTGGCGGCGGGGCCGGTGCGGACCCTGGCGGCCAAGTCGATCGCCGGCTTCAGCGCCTTCGAGGACGCGTGGGCCCCGCGCGCCCCCCTGGGCTGGGACGTGACCGACCCCGAGCAGGCCGTGGCCAAGGCCTGCGTGGCCCTGCTCTCCGACCTGTTCCCGATGACCACCGGAGAGGTCGTCCACGTCGACGGCGGCTACCACGCTATGGGGGCCTGAGCCCTTGGTCGCGGCCATCCGGGTCACCGGCGTCTCCAAGCGCTTCCGCCTCCACCACGAGAAGTACTCGTCGCTCAAGGAGCGCATGCTCCACCTCGGGCGCATCCCCTACGAGGACTTCTGGGCCCTGCACGAGATCGACCTCGACATCGCGGAGGGGGAGACGTGGGGGCTGCTCGGCCACAACGGCTCGGGCAAGTCCACCCTCCTCAAGTGCATCAACGGCATCCTGCAGCCGACCACCGGCCGCATCGAGGTGCGGGGCCGGCTGGCGGCGCTGCTCGAGCTCGGGGCCGGCTTCCATCCCGACCTGACCGGGCGGGAGAACGTCTTCCTCAACGCCTCGCTGCTCGGCCTGCCCCGGCGCGAGACCGAGAGCCGCTTCGACGAGATCGTGGACTTTGCCGAGCTCGGTCAGTTCATCGACAACCAGGTGAAGTTCTACTCGTCGGGGATGTACATGCGGCTGGGGTTCGCGGTGGCGGTGAACGCCGATCCCGACATCCTCCTCGTCGACGAGGTCCTGGCCGTGGGCGACGAATCGTTCCAGCGCAAGTGCCTCGACCGCGTGCGCCAGTTCCAGCGCGAGGGCCGCACGATCGTCTTCGTCACCCATGCCCCCGACCTGGTGCGCCAGATCTGCGACAAGGCGGTGGTGCTCGACCACGGCCGGGAGGTGGCGGCGGGCACGCCGGGAGAGGCCATCCGCTCGTTCCGCGAGCACCTGCTGCGCGCCGGGGACCGCCTCGAGCTCGCCCACGAGCTGGCCGCCGTCCTCGACGGGGACGGTACCGGTGAGGGCCAGGAGGAGCTGTCCCCCCAGGAGCGCAAGCGCAACTTCCGGGCCCGCATCACCGCAGTCCGCTGCGAGCACCCCGGCACCTCCCCCCATCTCCTGCCCGGTGACCCGCTCAGCATCCGCGTCGCCTACGAGGCCGCCGAGCGGATCGAGGACCCGAACTTCGGCTACGCCATCTACGACATCGAGGGGAACCTGCTGTCGGGGAACAACACCCGCATCCTCGGCACCGAGATCGCCTGCATCGAGGGGCCCGGGGAGGTCGTGTTCTCGTTCCCGGAGATCCCGCTCCTGGACGGCACCTACTTCCTCACCCTGGCCATAACGAGCCGGGACGAGAACATCGTCTACGACTGGCAGGAGCAGCGCCACCAGTTCGAGGTGCTGAATCCGGGCCGGGCCCAGGGGATGATGCACCTGCCCGCCACCGTCGAGGTACGCCACGACGGCCGGTCGGCCGGGGACGCCGCCTAGGACCCGGCGGGCGGCGCCGGCGGATCCAGATAGGACGGGTGGGCCACCTCGAGCTTGGCGCGCACCGTCCCGAGCAGCCGGCTCATCACCTCGTCCCGCCGGGCGTCCATCCGGCCGTCCCGGATGGCCCGGGCCAGCTCCGCCTCGCTGCCCACCCCCAGGGCGGCCAGGCCGGCGGCATGGGCCGCCCGCTGCCCGGGGCCGAGGGCCAGCTCCCGCTCCACCATGCCGAGGACGTTGACCGCCACCCGGGCGTGGAAGCGGATGCGGCCCTCCGTGGCCGCCATCACGTCGCGCTCGAGGAACTCGCGCACCGCATCGACGAGGCCGGCGGCGTCGGGCACGCCGTGCATGTCGACCGGACCGGCGCCCCCCTCCTCCGGCCCGGGCGCCCCTCCCCCGTCGTCGGCCCCCAACAGCTCCAACAGGTCCCACTCCGTCTCGCAGACCCGCCGGCCGATGGCCGCCAGCTCCACCGAGCGCACCGCCCCCGACGTGTGGGCCCAGGCCTGCATCATGCAGATCACGCCCCACTTCAGGTTGCCGAGGATCTCCCACCAGCGGAGGGCCCGGCGGTCGACCGGTCCCCCGCCGGCGGCCTCGTAGGCCCCGATGAGCTGGTCGTAGGTCCCGAACCCGCCGACGGGCAGGTCCACGCCGAACCGCCATGACTTCACGCACAGCCAGGCGAGGTCCTCCATCGGGTCCCCGACGTGGGCCATCTCCCAGTCGAGGACGGCGCGGATCCCGTCCGGACCGACGATCAGGTTGCCGTTGCGGAAATCACCGTGGACGACCCTGGTCCCGTCGGCCGGTGCGGGGCGGTGCCTCTCGAGCCACCGGAACGCCAGCTCGAAGGTCGGCGACGGCCAGCCGATCTGGTCCAGCGTCTCCCGGTACTGGGCCAGGGCGTCCTGGCGCTCGAGGCCGGGCACAGCGGCGGGAGGCATGGAATGCAGGGCGGCCAGGATCCGCCCGCACTGCTCCGCCAGGTGGGGGCGGGCCGGGGCCAGCTCGGCCTGGCGCAGGATCCGCCGGGGGATCGTCTCCCCCTCGATGCGCTCGACGACCATGAACGCCGAGCCGAGCAGGCCGGGGTCGTCCGAGGAGGTGACGACGCGGGGGACAGGG
>DASUHN010000146.1 GCA_036273495.1 Acidimicrobiales bacterium
ACAGCGCCTCCCACTGGCCGGCGCCGAAGGCCGCCACCTGTAGCCAGCCCTCCTGGGTGCGGTAGAGCCGGCAGCACGGGGACACGCCGGTCTGCTCCCGGTCGAGCCCGGGCCGCGCCGGGCCGGGCCGGCCGTCGACGAGGAACACGTCCGAGCCGAACACGGCGGCGCCGTTGAGCAGCGACGTCCACAGCTCCTGGCCCTCCCCCGTCCGGCGCCGGTGGAACAGGGCCGCCAGCACGCCGACGACCGACGCCAGGGCGTTGGCGGTGTCGGCCACGCCGAAGCGCGAGTACAGCGGGGTGTTGCCGAGCGCCACCGGCCCGGCCTCGTACTCCATCCCGTTGGCGGCCTGGTAGAGCGGGTCGAGGCCGCCGAGCTCCGACAGCGGGCCCTCGGGCCCGTAGGCGTAGGTGTTGCAGTACACCAGGTCGGGGTTGCGGGCGCGCAGCGCGGCGTCGTCAACGCCCAGGCGCGCCGCCGTCCCCTTGGTCATGTTGTGGTGGACGACGTCGGCCTGCTCCGCCAGCCGCAGCACGATCTCCCGCCCGTCGTCGCACTTGAGGTCGACCGCCAGGCACTTCTTCCCCCGCTGGCAGCCGAGGAAGGGCTTGCCGACCGGGCGCATCCCGTCCCCGCGGACCGGCTCCACCTTGATGACCTCGGCGCCGAGGTCGGCCAGGATCATCGGGGCGAAGGGGCCGGCCAGGTACTGCCCGAGGTCCAGCACCACGATCCCGGCGAGCGGCCCCACGCTCAACCCTCCGCCACCACGCCGGCCCCGACCAGGGCGTCGATCTCGGCCGGGCCGAGCCCGGCCTCGGCCAGGACCTCCCGGGTGTGGGCCCCGATCCGGGGCTGGCCGCTCCTGACCCGGCCCGGGGTGCGGGCCAGCACGGCCGGGACCCCCACCTGGGTGGTGGTCCCGAGCTCGGGGTCTTCCACCTCGACCGCCATCCCGTTGGCCCGGAACTGCGGATGGGAGAACAGCTCCCACATCGGCTCCACCGCCTCGGCGTTGAGGCCGGCGGCTTGGAACGCCGCGATCAGCTCCCCGCGGTCCCGCGACCGGTAGGCGGCGCGGACCCGCCCCTCATGGGCCGCGGCCAGCTCGGGGTCGGCCATGAGCCGGGCGAAGTCCACCCGCTCGATGCCGAGGATCTCCTCGGGCGTGGACGTCGGGGTCCGCCCGCTCATCGTCGCGGCGTGGACCCACTTCCCGCCCGCGCACTCGTACAGCGAACCCTGGTGGATGCCGGGCGGGTACGACTTGCCCATCATCGTGCGGAAGGGGGCGCCGGCCCTCTCGTGCTCCTGCCAGATCTGCGTGGTGTAGGCCAGGACCCCCTGGTACAGCGAGGTCTCGACGTGCTGGCCCCGGCCCGTCTCCTCCCGGGCCAGCAGGGCGGCCAGCACCCCGGAGGCCAGCAGGAAGCACGCCCCCATGCTCGGGGCCGGGAAGTGCATGTACACGGGCCCGTCCCGCCACCCGGGCTGGGCCGCCTGCATCCCGGCCCGGGCCTGCACGAGGGGGTCCCATCCCGGACGGGAGGCGAAGCGGTGCCCGGCGGGATACGCCGGGACCGAGCAGTAGACGAGCCGCGGCAGGGACCGGGCCAGCTCCTCGTAGGAGAGCCCGAGGCGGCCCATGGTGCCGGGGCGGAAGGACTCCACGAGGACGTCGGCGCCGCCGGCGAGACGCAGGAACGCCTCCCTCCCGCCCGGGTGCTTCAGGTCGAGGGCCAGCGACCGGCGGCTGCGGTTCCACACGTGGTAGCCGGGTTGGGCCCGGAACGGGTCCCCGCCGGGCGGCTCGACCTTTACGACGTCGGCGCCGAGCTCGGCCAGGAGGAGCACCCCGATCGGCCCCGCCATGCCCATCGTCAGGTCGAGGATCCGCACCCCGTCCAGCGGGCCCGCCGCCGGCACCGTCAGCCCCCGTTCAGCACGGCCAGGACGGCCCAGGCGTCGGCGAGGCTGCGCATGGTGTCGTTCAGGTGGGTGCAGGTCGTGATGCCGGTGAAGTCCCGCCTCACCAGGCCGGAGAGCTCCCGGACGTCGAGCCCGACCAGCCGGTCGACGCTTCCCACGGCCTGGGGGCACTCGGTCCAGGGCAGGGCGCGCGGCACGGCGGCGGCGGCCAGGACCGTCCCGGTCCCGGGGTCGAGGTCGGCGGTCAGGGTGTACTCGTGGAGCGAGCGCTCGATCCCCTCCAGGTCGGCGTAGCTGTCCCGGAAATGGACGTCGAGCCGGACCGGCTCCCCCGGGCCGGCGGGCACCACGTCCAGCCGCCGGGTGCGGCGGGTGGCCCGGGCCGGCAGGGCGGGACGCTCGTGCCACGCCAGCGGGTCGTCCGGGACCGTCAGCTCGGGGGCCGGGGGGCCCAGGCTGTGGGGGAGGCTCCCGTTCTCCTCCAGCAGCGATAG
>DASUHN010000147.1 GCA_036273495.1 Acidimicrobiales bacterium
CGACGACGTGGCGGTGGCCGTGGAGGAGTGCGTGCTGAGCGGGGAGCCGCCAGCCCGGATCGTCGTCGGCGACGACGCCGAGGGTTTCGCCCGGCTTCTGAAGGACGCCACCGCCGACGACCTGGCCGGCATGCTGCGTGACTACGTGGCGCAGATGGGCGCACCGGTGAGCACTCCCGGCCCGTCCTCTGAGAAGGGCTGAGCCGCCCCCTGGCATGTGGTCCCCGCCGACCACAAGTGGTTCACCCGGATCGCCGTCGCTGCCATCCTCGTCTCGGCGCTCGCTGATGTCGACCCGCAGTACCCCCGGGTGAGCCCGGAGATCCACCGGGAGATGGGCTCGGCCCGGGAGCGCCTGATGGACGAGCTGGAGCCTTAGCCGCCGGCGGCGGCGAGGGCGGCCGATTGCAGGTCGGCGTGGACAGCCGGGGCCTGGGCCGCCTCGAACAGCCGCTGGGTCAGGACCACCACGACGAGATCGCGGGCGGGATCGACGAGCCACGACGTGCCGAGCCCCCCATCCCAGCCGTAGGCGCCGGCGTACGGGCCCTCGGTGATCACGGACTGGCAGAAGCCCCAACTGCGCCCGGCCAGGAAGCCCTTGATGTCGCGGGCCTTCTGCTCGGCGGTCAGCTGGTCGCTCGTCATCCGGGCCACCATGTCCGGCGCCAGCACCGGGGCGCCGCCCCCGAGGAGCATCCGGGCCAGGGCCAGCAGGTCGTCGACGGTCGAGACCAAGCCGGCGGCCCCGTCCCCGAACGCCGGCGGCCGGCTCCACTGGCCGTCGGGCCGGTCCCACACCTGCAGGCCGTCCGGGGTCGGGAGGTAGGCGGTGGCCAGCCGGTCCCGGTCGGGCGCCCAGAAGCCGGTGTCGGACATGCCCAGCTGCTCGAACACGCGGCTGTGGAGGACCTGGGGGAAGGGCTCTCCCGCCACTCGGGCCAGCAGGACCCCGAGGACCGACGCGCCGGTGTTGTAGAGCCAGCGCTGTCCGGGCTGGTCCATCAGCGGAAGAGACCCGAGGGCGCCGATCCAGGTGTCCGGGTCGGCCTGCTCGTCGGGCGCGGGCGGACCGAGCGTTCCGAGGTGTCGCTCGTTGGCGGCGGCCACGATCGGCCACGGCTCGGGCGCCATGAACATGTCCACGATCATCCCGAATCCCATGGTGAACGTCAGCAGGTGCCGGACCGTGATCGGGCGCTCGGCCGGGACCACATCGTCCAGCGGCCCGTCCATCCGCCGCAGGACCTTGGGCGATGCGAGCTCCGGGAGCCACCGGTCGATCGGGTCGTCCAGACCGAGCCGCCCCTCGCCGACCAGAGCAAGAGTGGCGGCACCGGTGATCGGCTTGGTGGTCGAGGCGATGCGGAAGAGCGAGTCCCGCCGCACCGGGGGACCTCCGATCGACAGCGATCCCGCCGTGGTGACGTGGACCTGCTCGCCTCTGCTCACCAGCGCCACCACACCCGGCATCCCGCCGCCGGCGACGTGGCCGGCGGCCACCTCGTCGAACCGGGCCAGGCCCTCGGCGGTCAGGGGGTCGTTGTTCGCCACGGCGTCCTACTCCAGGCGGGTCGGCTGTTGTAGGGACGGGGGCGGCGCCGACAAATCATCGATACCGTGCCGCCCGTGGACTTCGACGACAACCCCGACGAGGCTGCCTTCCGCCGGGAGGCCCATGACTGGCTGGCGGCCCACGCTCCTCCGAAGGACCCGGCCCGCTCCGGCCCGGGCTCGGGGGGCCAGCTGGACCGCGAGAGCGAGCTCGAGCACCTCCGGCAGTCCCAGGAGTGGCAGGCGACTCTCTACGAGGGTGGGTGGGCGGGGATCACCTGGCCGAAGGAGTACGGCGGCCGGGGCGGCACGCCCATCCAGGCGATCATCTTCGGCCAGGAGCAGGCCCGCTTCGACGTGCCGTCGGGCGTCTTTGCCCAGGGCATCGGGATGGCGGGCCCCACGCTGATGGCGCACGGGACCGAGGACCAGAAGGAGCGGTTCCTCCGACCGATGCTGCGGGGGGACGAGGTGTGGTGCCAGCTGTTCTCCGAGCCGGGAGCCGGATCCGATCTCGCCAACCTCTCCACCCGCGCCGAGCGCGACGGTGACGAGTTCGTCGTCAACGGCCAGAAGGTGTGGACGTCGTCCGCCCACTACGCCGACTGGGGCATCCTCCTGGCGCGGAGCGACTTCGACGCGCCCAAGCACCGGGGGATCACCTACTTCCTCGTCGACATGCACACTCCCGGCATCGACGTCCGCCCGCTCCGCCAGGCCACGGGCGCGGCCCATTTCAACGAGGTCTTCCTCTCCGACGTGCGCGTCCCGGCCGACCAGGCCGTCGGACCGGTCAACGGCGGATGGGGCGTCACCGTCACGACCCTGGCCAACGAGCGCATGCTGATCGGAGGCGGCCAGGGCGCGGGTGACGCCTTCGGGGACCTGGTTCAGCTGGCGGCGTCGTGCGGGCGCAAGGGGGACGCCGTTGCCCGCCAGCACCTGGCCGAGGCGTTCATCCGCGTGCAGCTCCTCAAGTACCTGGGGTGGCGGGTCCAGACCGCCATATCCAAGGGCCAGCAGCCGGGGCCGGAGAGCTCGGTGCTCAAGCTGGCCCTGTCCCGACACCTGGCGGCCACGGGGGACCTGGTCATGGAGCTGGAGGGGCTGGGCGCCACCCTGCTCGACTACGACGATCCGGCCTCCGGCACCTGGCCGCGCCAGTTCCTCGGCCAGTGGAGCTCGCGCATCGGCGGCGGCACCGAGCAGATCCAGCGCAACATCATCGGGGAGCGGGTGCTCGGCCTGCCCTCCGAGCCGCGCCTCGACAAGGACATCCCGTTCCGCGCCGCCGCCGGGGCCGGGGTCTGAGCCCGAGGCGCCCCTTGGCCGGGTCCCCCGCCTCTGGTTGACTTCGGCCGTGATCACGCCCTACGACGACTATCCGATTCACCAGACCGCCGAGCCGGTGGCTCATCCGGCCACCGGTGACCCCAACCACTACGACCGGTACTTTTTCAACGGGTTCACACACGACGGGACCGTCTTCTTCGGCGGGGCCATGGGCCACTATCCCAACCGCGGGATCATCGACGCCGCCTTCAGCGTGGTGTCCGACGGCGTGGAGCGCTCGGTGTTCGCCTCCGGCGCCATGCCGCCGGACCGGGCCACCCGCATCGGGCCGATCGAGGTCGAGGTGCTCGAACCGCTCCGGACCATCCGGCTGTCTCTCGGGCCCAACGACTTCGGCATCGACGCCGATCTGACCTTCGACGCCCGGACGCCGGTCGTCGAGGAGCCCCGGAACACCAGCGTGTCAGGCACCCGGCGCGTGATGGACGTGACCCGGCTGACCCAGTGGGGGACGTGGCGCGGGGACATCCGGGTCGAGGGGACGAGCCTCGACCTCGGCGCGGGCGTGTACGGGGTGCGCGACCGGTCGTGGGGGCAGCGCCCGATAGGCGTGCAGGTGCCCACCAACTTCCCTCCGAACCTCCCCCAGCTGTTCTGGATGTGGGCACCCCTGCACTTCGACTCCTTCTGCACCCACCTGGCCCTGTTCGAGCACGCCGACGGCAGGAGGTGGCTGCAGCAGGGCCTGGTGATCCCCGTGATAGGCGAGGACAAGCCGACGTGGGGTGCCGACCCCGAGCTCGAGCACCTCGAGGGGGTGGAGTACGACATCGAATGGGAGCCGGGGACACGGGTCGCGCGCGCCACCACTCTCACGCTGCGGTCGGCGGCGGGGTCGGCGCGCCAGATCGAGCTGGAGCCGATCTTCACCTTCCGCATGCGCGGCATCGGCTACTCCCATCCGGAGTGGAGCCACGGGTCGATCCACGGCCCGCTGGCGGTGGGCGGCGAGGCGTTCCGGCTCGACGACGTGAATCCCGAGGATCCGAGCGCCATCCACGTCCAGACCCTGTGCCGGGCCCGGCTGGGCGCCGAGACCGGCATCGGCGTCCTCGAGCAGGCCTGCTTCGGCGCGCACCGGCCCACCGGGCTGACCGGGCTCATCGACGGCTACAAGGGCTGACCGATGGCGACGGCCGCCCGGCCCTCAGCGCGGTGAGGAGGGGGCGGCGGCCGCCAGTTCCGGCTCGGACACCGGCTCCCCGCTCTCCAGGAGGGTCTTGAGCTCGGCGAGCACGCGCGGCCAGCCCTGGCTGATGCCGCCGGCGACCTCGCTGCCGGGCTCGAAGCCGTCATGGACGACGGTCAGCTTCACGACGTCGTCGAGGGGCTCGATCTCGAAGGTGACCCGGGAGCGGGGTTCGGCGGCCATCCGTGCCAGCTGCTCGTCGCCGAAGCCGGCCTTGCTGCCCACCGCCTCGACCCACTCGGGGCTGAAGGTGTGCCAGGTGTAGGAGAGCCGCCGGGGAGGATCGGAGACCAGCACCTTCTGCTCGGGGTCGGCGATGCGCACCCCGGCCTGCTCGAGGGCGTAGGTCGATCCGGCCTGCCAGTCACTGCGGAAGCTGCAGCCCCAGTACCGCGAGGTGAAGGCGGGGTCGGTGAGCGCCCGCCACAGGCGCTCGGGGGTGGTGCGGATGTAGGTCGTGTAGACGAAGTCGGGAAGGTCCATCGGCGGTTCCTCCAGTGCTCTCTTGAGGTCCGCCAGGGCGCGGACCCGCGGTCGGTCGTAGCGGCTGATCCAGCGGTCGGCGATCTCGGCGATGGGCGCGGCGTTGAGGTAGTGGAGCTTCTCCCGGCCCCGCCGCACCGTCGCCACGAGGTTGGCCTCCTCCAGGACCGCGAGGTGCTTGCTGACCGCCTGGCGGGTCATGTCCCGGCCCGAGCACAGCTCCCCCAACGTCTGCCCGTTGCGGGCGTCGAGGCTGTCCAGCAGCTGGCGGCGGCTGGGGTCGGCCAGCGCCCGGAACACCCGGTCCATCGTCCTCCCACCCGAAGATGCAACCATACGGCTGCCTTACGATATGCAGCCGATGAGTTGCATGTCAAGGGGCAATGATGGGCCCGTGCCGGCCGCCTCGCCCCGTGTGCTGGTGCGGGGCCGGGTGGCCCGCCGGCGCTGGCGGCGCCGGCGCCCGCGTTGCGCCCTGGTCCTCGGGGGCGGCGGGAACCGGGGCGCGGTGCAGGTGGGAGCGCTGCGGGTCCTCCTGGCCGCCGGCGTGCGGCCCGACCTTCTCGTCGGCGCATCGGTGGGGGCCATCAACGCCGCCGCCATCGCCGGGGACCCGACCCCGGCCGGCGTCGAGCGGCTGGCGGCCACGTGGAAGGCGATGCGGGACGACAACATCTTCCCCCACCACCACTACGTGGAATGGCGCTTCATCCAGCACCGGGAGTCGGTGTTCCCGTCCTCGGCTCTGCGTCGGGTGATCGAGGACTTCCTCACCTACCGTCTCCTCGAGGATGCAGCGGTGCCGGTGGAGGTGGTGGCCTCCTGCCTCGACTCCGGTCGCGAGCGCTGGATGAGCACCGGGCCGGCCGTGGACGCCCTGCTGGCCTCGGCCGCCATCCCGGGGATCTTTCCGCCGGTCGAGGTCGACGGGAACGTCCTGATCGACGGCGGGGTGCTGAACGACGTCCCGATCTCCCGCGCCTTCGAGCGGGGCGCGGACCGGGTCTTCGCCCTGTTGACCGGGCCGGTGGAGCCGCCCCCTGTCGAGATCGGGCGTCCGCTCGACGCTCTGCTGGCCGGCTTCACCGTGGCGGTGCGGGGCCGCTTCGTCCGGGAGGCCGAGGCCGTCCCCGCCGGCCGGCAACTGGTCGTCGTCGGTGCCGACATCCCCGACCTCGAGGGTTACTGGGACTTCTCGCGCACCGAGGAGCTGATGGCGGCGGGGGAGGACGCGGCCCGGGCTGCCCTGGACGCGCTGACCGACGCTTGATAAGGAGGACCGATGGATGACCGGGAGATCGTGAAGCGGATAGGGGAGCTGGCCGACGAGGAGCACCACCTCGAGGACTCCCACGAGGGCACGCCGCTGGGCGAGAGCGAGCTGGCGCGGCTGCGGGCCATCGAGGTGGCCCTGGACCAGTGTTGGGACCTGCTCCGCCAGCGCCGGGCCCGGAGGGCGGCCGGCCAGGACCCCGACGAGGCGGCGGTACGGCCGGAGTCGGTCGTCGAGCGTTACCGGCAGTGACGTCGGCTTCCGACCCGGCCACCGACGACGCCGCCCACAGCCGCCTCCTGATCCGGCAGGACGGCGTCGAAGCCGAGCTCGTCTACCGCCGCAACGGCCGCCGCCTGGTGCTGATCCACACCGGCGTGCCCGAGGAGATCGGCGGCCGAGGGATCGCCGGCCGGCTGGTCCGGGCTGCCGTGGACCAGGCGCGCGCCGAGGGCCTCACCCTCGTCCCGGTCTGCCCCTACGCGACGAAGTGGCTGCAGGAGCATCCCGACGAGCTGGCCGGGGTGGCCGTCGACTGGCAGCCCTCCGGCGCCGGCGCCCCCGACGACGAGGGCCCTTGACGGAGCGACGACCCGGTGTCGTTGCAGTTGGGAACGGCGCGTCGCGGGCGTAGCCTCCTGCGCCATGGCCGACACCTGCTCCCACCTCGACGCCGTCTCCGACGTGGGTCCCTCGAGCGAGGGGTGTGAGGACTGCCTGCGCACGGGGGCCACGTGGGTGCACCTGCGGATGTGCATGACGTGCGGGCACGTCGGGTGCTGCGACAGCTCCCCCAACCGCCACGCCACCGCCCACTGGCGCGAGCACACCGACCACCCCATCGTCCGGTCGTACGAGCCCGGCGAGGACTGGTGGTGGTGCTACGCCGACGACCTGCTCTTCGACGTCCAGGGAGCCGGTCCGTCTCCCTCGCATCCCTGACTCCGGTACCGACGTGCCCGGACCGGTGGCGCTGGTGGGGAGCGCCGAGTATCTGCCCGTGATGGCCGACGTCGAGGCGGCGCTGCTGGAGGGGCGCCCGCCCCGCTACGTGCAACTGCCGACGGCGGCGGGCCAGGAGGGACCGGACTCGGTGGGACGGTGGGTGCGACTGGGTGCCGAGCAGGCCGACCGGCTGGGGGTGGACGCGGTGCCGGTCCTGGCCCTGGACCGGACGACGGCCGACGATCCGGCCCTGGCCGCCCCGATCGAGGGGGCCGGCCTGGTGTACCTGTCCGGCGGGAGCCCCGCCTACCTGGCCGAGACGCTGCGGGGGACGCGGGTGTGGGCCGCCATCCTCTCGGCCTGGCGGGCCGGCGCCGCTCTGGCCGGATGCAGCGCCGGCGCCATGGCGCTGGCGGCGTGGATCGCCAACGTCCGCGCCCCGGACTCCGAGCCGGGGCCGGGCCTGGGGGTGGTGCCCGGCGTGCTCGTGGTCCCGCACTTCGACCGCTTCCGGCGCTGGATGCGGTTCTCCCCCGAAGCGGCGGCGGCCCGGTTGCCCGACGGTGTTGTGCTGATCGGCATCGACGAGGAGACGGCCCTGGTCGGCGACGGGGAGAACCTGGGCCGCTGGGTCGTGCACGGGCGCCAGGCGGCCTGGGTCTTCGGTCCCGACGGCGGTACGGCGTACCGCCGTGGTGAGGAGATCGTGCTGTGACCCGGGCGCCGGCGGCGACGGACCCGCTCCCCGGCCGCCCGGGCCGACGCGAGCACCGGGACTAGCCACGGCCGCCATCCGCTACGGCACCCCGACCGCCCGGTGGGTGATCCTGGCCACGGTCCTGGGGTCGGGCGTGGTCTTCCTCGATGGGACCGTCGTCAACGTGGCCCTGCCCGCCATCGGCCACGACCTGCACACGTCGGTGACCGGGTTGCAGTGGACCGTCGACGCCTACCTGCTCACCCTCTCCGCTCTCCTGCTCCTCGGCGGCAGCGCCGGGGACCGTTACGGCAGGCGGTCGGTGTTCGTCGTCGGGCTGGTCGCCTTCAGCGTGGCGTCCGCCGCGTGCGGGCTGGCGCCCGGGGTGGGCTACCTGATCGCCGCGCGCGCCGCCCAGGGGGTCGGGGGCGCCCTCCTCGTTCCGGGCAGCCTGGCGATCATCGCGGCCGAGTTCGCGCCCGAGGACCGCGGCCGCGCGATCGGGGCGTGGTCGGGTCTCGGGGGGGTGGCGAGCGCGGTGGGCCCGTTCCTCGGCGGCTGGCTCATCGACGCCGTGAGCTGGCGGTTGATCTTCTTCCTCAACCTGCCTCTGGCCGCGGTGGCGGTGGCGGTGGCGCTGCGCCACGTCCCGGAGTCGCGCGCCCCCGACCGCGACCCCCTCGACATCACCGGGGCGGTCACGGTGTCACTGGCCCTGGCCGCCCTGTCGTACGCGGCCATCGAGCACCGCGGCTCCGGGGCCGGCGTGGCGCTGGTCCTCGGTCTCGTGGTGGCGGCGCTGTTCGTCGTCCTCGAACGCGGTGGCGACCATCCCATGCTGCCGCTGTCGATGTTCCGGTCGGCGCAGTTCACCGGCGCCAACCTCACCACGCTCGCGGTCTACGGCGCTCTCAGCGCCGCCCTGTTCCTCGTGGTCCTGCGCCTGGAGGTCTCGCTGCGCTACTCGGCGCTCGACGCCGGGGCGTCACTCGTGCCGTTCACGGTCCTGATGCTCCTGCTGTCACCTACCTCGGGGAAGGTGGCCCAGCGGATCGGCGCCCGGGTGCCGATGACCGTCGGTCCCCTCGTGACGGCGGCGGGCATGCTGCTGCTCAGCCGGGTCGGCGCCGGCACCCGCTACGTCAGCGGGGTCCTTCCCGGTGTCGTGGTGTTTGCCCTCGGCATGGTGATCACCGTGGCCCCGCTGACCGCCGCGGTCCTCGCCAGTGTCGACGACGCCCGCGTGGGAGCGGCGTCGGGCATCAACAACGCCGCCGCCCGGTTGGCCGGTCTCCTGGCCGTGGCGGTGCTGCCCGGGGTGGCAGGCATCGACCCCGGGCGCTCGCTCGCCTCCGGCCTCCACACGGGCTACTCGTCCGCCCTGCGGATAGCCGCCGTTCTCTGCGCCGCCGGAGGGGTGGTGGCGTGGCTGTTCGTGCGGAGAACGGCGCCGGTGCGCCCGGTGCCCCACCCGTCACCGTTCGGGGCGTGCCACGACCCCGCTGTGCGGGCCTAGGAGTCAGACGACCGCCGGCGCCAGCTCCCGCCACGCCGGGCGCGGCATGGGCGCGCCGGGCGGCCCGAGCACCTGTACGCACACGTGGTCGGCGCCGGCGTCACGGTGCTCCTGCACCCGGCGGGCGATGGTCTCGGCGTCGCCCCACGCCACCAGGGCGTCGACGAGACGGTCACTGAGCTCGGACACGTCCTCCTCGGAGAAGCCCAGCCGGCGCCAGTTGTTGGCGTAGTTGGGCAGGGCGGCGTACATGCCCAGGTTGGCGCGGGCAACGGCTCGTGCCTCGCCGGCGTCGCGCTCGAGGACGACCCCCTGCTCCGGGGCCAGGAGGGCGCCGGCGCCGAGGGCGGCCCGGGCCCGGACGGTGTGCTCCGGCGTGACCAGGTACGGGTGGGCCCCGGCGGAGCGGGCCGCCGCCAGGGAGAGCATGCGGGGGCCGAGGGCGGCCAGGCACCGACCCTCGGGGGGGAAGCCCTGCGAGTCGAGGGCATCGAGGTAGCTGGTCATCACGTGGATGGGCTTGGCCCACTTGTCGCCGATCAGGGCGCCGTGGCTGACGCCGAGGCCGAGCAGGAGCCGCCGGCGCTGCGGCTCGGCCAGCCCGGCCCGGAACGCCGCCGCGTCCGGAGCGGCCTGCATCCACACGTTGAGGATCCCGGTGGCCACGGTCATGGTCGAGGTGGCGTCGAGCAGACGGGTCAGCGGCCCGAACACGTCCCCGCCGATGTCGGGTATCCACGCCGCGGTGTAGCCGAGGGCCTCCAGCTCCGCCGCCGCCTCGCTGATGGCGGCGTCGGGGTCCGCCTCCCCCTGGCCGTAGCGGAGGTCGGCCGCCCAGATGCCCGTGCCGGTGAGTGTCATCGGCCGTGTCTACCCGCCGGGGCCCGGAGCGTCCAGATCCGGCGCCGGGCCGGCCGGGGGTCAGCCCATCGTCTTGGCCCCGTCGACGGCCTCGCGCAGGATGTCGGCGTGGCCGGCGTGCTGAGCCGTCTCGGCGATGATGTGCAGCACCGTGCGGCGGGCCGTCCACCGGGCGCCGGGCGGGAACCACGGGGCCACGGGGAGCGGATGCGAGTGGTCGAGCGACGGCAGCGTCCGGACCAGGTCGTCGGTGGCGTCCGCCGTCTGCTGATAGCGGTCCAGCAGCTCGGCCACGGTCTCCCCCTCGAGCATGCGGAAGGTGGCGGCATGGCTCTCCATGGCCGCCTCGTCCATCACCTGTCCCTCCGGCGACCCGTGGCGGATGAAGTCGGCCCAGTGGTGCTCGACATGGGTGACGTGCTTGATCAACCCGCCCAGGCACAGCTCGCTGACGGTCGTGCG
>DASUHN010000148.1 GCA_036273495.1 Acidimicrobiales bacterium
TGGCGCCGTTGGGGGCGGGGCCCGTGGTCGGGTCGGCGCCGTCCATGACCGCGAGCACCTCCTCGACGTGCTGCTCGCACGCCGCTTCGTCGGCCGCCTCGAGGTTGAGGCGCAGGAGCGGCTCGGTGTTGGACGGCCTCAGGTTGAACCACCATCCGCCGAGGTCGACCGTGAGCCCGTCGGTGTGGTCGAGGGTGGCGCCGCGGTAGTGCTCCTCGACCGCGCCGAGCACGGCGGCGGCGTCGGCCACGGGCCGGTTGATCTCCCCCGAGTCGGCGTAGCGCTCGAAGGGCCGGCGCATGTCGGACAGCGGGCGGTCGGAGCGGGACAGCATCTCGAGCACGACGATGGCGGCGATCAGGCCCGAGTCGGCCCGGTAGTTGTCGCGGAAGTAGTAGTGGCCCGAGTGCTCGCCGCCGAAGACGGCCCCGGTGTCGGCCGTCACCGCCTTGATGAAGGAGTGCCCCACGCGCGTGCGCACGCCCTGGCCCCCGTGCTCGGTGATCACCTAGGGCACCGCCTTGGAGCAGATCAGGTTGTAGACGACGCTGGCGCCGGGGTGCTTGTCGAGCATCGCCGCCGCCACCATCGAGGTGGTGAGCGAGCCCGACAGCGGCTCCCCCTTCTCGTCGACCAGGAAGACGCGGTCGGCGTCCCCGTCGAACGCCAGGCCGACGTCCGCTCCGGTCGTGGTCACCCGCTGGCGCAGGGCCTCCAGGTTCTCGGGCTGGATGGGATCGGCGGGATGGTTGGGGAACGAGCCGTCGAGCTCCGCGAACAGGACCTCGAGGTCGAACGGGAGACCGGCGAACACGCGCGGCACGACCAGTCCCCCCATCCCGTTGGCGGTGTCGGCCACCACCCGCAGCGGCCGCAGGACGCCGGGGTCGACGAACGACCGGACGTGGGCGGCGAACTCGTCGATCAGGTCGGCCCGCTCCATCATCTTCCCGAGATGGTCGGGGACGGGGCCCCTCGGACCGCTCAGGGCCTCGGCTGCCAAGGCCTTTATCTCCGCCAACCCGGTGTCCTGACCCACCGGGCGGGCCCCGGCCAGGCACAGCTTGATCCCGTTGTACGCCGCCGGGTTGTGCGACGCCGTGAACATCGCCCCCGGGATGTCGAGCCGCCCCGACGCGAAGTACATGAGGTCGGTCGACACCAGGCCGATGTCGACGATGCGCGCCCCGGCCTCGGCGGCGCCGAGGGCGAAGGCCGGCACCAGCTCCCGCCCCGACTCCCGCATGTCGCGCCCGACGACCAGCCGGGTGGCCCCGGAGAACCGGGCGAACGCCCACCCGATGGCGATGGCCGCCGACGCGTCGAGCTGGTCGGGCACCGTGCCCCGGACGTCGTAGGCCTTGAAGATGGCGTCCAGGTCGGGCACCGGGTGAGCCTACCGATCGCGGTCGTAGGCCCCGGCCCGGGCCCACCACCACACCCGGGCCACGTCCCGCAGCATCCGCAGCGTGTCCCGGCCGATCCGGACCGACGACGCGCCCGAGTTCGACAGCTCGACGGGGACCTCCACCACCGACAGGCCGGCGCGCCCCGCGATCACGAACAGCTCCACGTCGAAGGCAAAGCCGTCGATGCGCGCCCGCCCGAAGATCTGCCGTGCGGCCGGCGCCGAGAAGGCCTTGACCCCGCACTGGGTGTCGTGGCGCCGGTCGAGGACCGAGAAGGCGGTGAGCGCCGAGAACACCCGCCCCGTCACCTCCCGGATGCGCCGGGCCCGGACCAGGGTGACGGTGTCGACGTGACGCCGGCTGCCGCCCGCCATGTCCCACCCCGCCTCGATCTTCTCCAGCAGGCGGCCCACCTGGGCCGGCCCGTAGGCGAGGTCGGCGTCGCAGAACGCCACCACCGCGCCCTCGGCCGCCTCCACCCCGGCCCGCACGGCCGCCCCTTTGCCCCGGTGGGGGAACAGCCGGATCACCCGGTCGGCGCCGGCCTCGGTGGCCCGGGCGGCGGTGCGGTCGTCGGAGCCGTCGTCGACGACGACCACCTCGAGTCCTCCGGCGCCCACCACCGGCTCGAGCCCGGCCCGCAGGTCCTTGACCGTGGCGCCTATCACCGCCTCCTCGCAGAAGGCGGGGACCACGACCGAGAGCCGGGTCACCCGAGAACGGGCACGGGCTCCTCGGCCTCAGCAGCCGGCCCCTCCCCGCCCTCCTCCGCCTCCTCGGCCGTCGCCAGGACGTCCTCGGGCTCGGGGACCCCGGGCGGGGCGCCGGGCCGGAAGCGGACCAGCGCCACCAGCCCCGCCACCCCGGCCAGGGTGGCGAAGGCGCCCAGCCAGTCGACCGGCGTCCACCCGTAGTGGAGGGTGACGTGGTGGGAGGTCGGGACCACGACCATCAGGTTGGGGGTGATCCGCCACGGGCCGTCCGCCCCCGAGGCCTGCCAGTTCGGGAAGTACGAGGTCCGCACGACCACCGGGCTGCCCACCTTGTCGACGTCGAAGCTGATGCGGTCGTCGGTGACCGTCACGTGGCTGGGGCGCACCGGGGCCACCGGGACGCGGGGCGGGTTGGCGGCCCCGGCCGGCACCCGCGGCCACGACGCCGGCCCCGACGCCGCCAGCGGGACGGCCCAGCGCTTCGGGTCCTGGTACCACGGCACCGACAGGTCGAGCCACGCCTTGGCCTTGGTGACCGACCCGGTCACCACCGCCGGCTCGTACTGCAGCGGCGCCACCATGCCGGCGCCCGAGATCTCGTAGATGTCCCAGGTGACCGGCTGGGTGACCGTCGTGCTGCCCGGCGGGGCGGGCCACGGCCCGCTGGTGGCCACCAGCCGGAGGGCGGGGTTGCGGGCGGCGGCGGCCTGCATGGTCGGCGAGAACGCCATGTAGTACCGCACCCCGAGCATCTGCAGATGGGAGATGCCGGTCGTCACGTCCCCGTCGACGTAGGGCAAATTGAGCATGGCGTGGTCGGGCTCGGCCGACAGTTCCGCCTGGTTGAGGAAGTGGTACGGCGTGCTCGACGCCGACTCGAACAGCAGTCCCTCCATCGAGTCGATGCAGTCGTTGGTCCAGTACGGCAGCAGCATGAGCGCCATCGGGGTGCCCAGCTGGTTCTCCTCGTCGTAGCCGTACTCCCACATGGCCCGGCCGCAGCCGTACTGCTTGCCGACCTGGCCCATCTTGTGCACCAGGTCGTAGTACTGGGGGTAGGCGGCCTTGCGCTCGTAGCCCTCGTAGTTCCACGAGACCCACGACGGCACGAAGCTCTTGGTCGGGTGGACGGGGAACCAGGACGGCAGGTCCACCAGAGGCACCCAGGCGAACCCGATGGCGGCGGTGGCCGCGGCCAGCGGCACCACCACGCCCCCCTCGACGTGGCGCAGCACGGTCAGCCGGGCGGCGGCCATGGCCAGGAGCCGGCCGCCCTCGGCCACCGCCACCCCGGCCAGGAGGTAGAGGCACAGCACCCAGAACGGGAGCATCCTGGCGTTCCAGATCTTGGTCTGCGGGACGAAGAAGAAGCCGGCCGCCGACAGGACCGCCATCACGGCGAGGAAGATCCCGACCCGCCGCCGGAGGGCTATCGACAGGGCGGCGCCCACCACCGCCATCCCGAACACCCACCAGTTCCCGTGCGGGAACAGGCCCTGGTTCCCGAAGTAGGCGGTGACCTTCTGCCAGCCCATGTCGGTGGTGTAGGAGAGGCGCAGGAGGAACGGGATCCACCAGAAGCCGGCCAGCAGCCCCCCCACGACCAGCACCGGAACGGCAAAGCGGATCTGGCGCCACCCCCAGTGCATGACCAGCAGGGCCCCCGCCCCGGCCAGCACGAACAGGGTCGGCAGGAGGTGGCACAGCCCGGTCGCGGCCAGGAGGAAGGCGGCCAGGCCCGCCCCCCGGCCGGTGCGCAGCCCCCGGGCCAGCACGCCGAGGAAGACGATCCCCACGGCGAGGGAGAGCGAGAAGGCGTACTCCCCCGCCAGGGTGGAGGCGATGTTGCCGCCGTAGATGGTGAAGCTGCGGTCGAACAGGTAGGGCACCGTGGCCGCCGCCAGGCACAGCGGGCCCGCCCCCTTCATCCCCCACAGCCGCCCGAAGGCCCAGGCCGCCAACGGCAGGGCGAAGATCCCCGCCACCGTCACCAGCTTGAAGGCGACGTCGTAGGGCAGCGCCACGTTCAGTAGGACCGTGAGCAGGCTGGGCAGGGGGAAGTAGAAGGTGAAGACCGGGAAGCCCCCGTACCACTGCGGGTCCCAGCCGGTGAGCCGGCCGTGGGTGAGGAGGTGGTCCCGCATGTAGGCGGGCAGGGCCACGTGGGCGCCGGTGTCCCCGCCCGACGTGAGGGTGTTGAGGAAGATCAGGGACGGGACGTGCAGCTGCCAGAAGAGGAAGGCCACGATCCCGCCGAGGACGGCCACGGTGACGGCCGTGGTCGGGGACGGGCGCCGCATCGGACCCTTATGTTGCCCCAGCCCCGGACCCGGGGGCAGTCAGCCCGAGGTCAGGCCGGGGGGGCGAGGGGGCTGCGGCGGCGGCGGCGGCCGCTTCGCCCGGCGAGGGTGAGGACGTTCTCCAGGCTCATGCGGTTGCCCGACGCGTCGTCCCACCAGCGCGAGTCGCAGCGCGAGCAACTGTGGAGAACCATGCTCTCCGAGCCGAGCGCGACGCTGATCTTCACGATCTGGCCGGCATTGCACACCGGGCAGGACACATCCGCCTCCTCCGCTATCCCCTTTGGTTGTCGGTTGGGCGGACTCGGGGGTTTAGCTGCGTTTGATCACCTCTGCGACAGGATCGAGTAGACGGCGACGGCGTTGAAGGCGGCGTGGGCGCAGATCGAGGGCCCCAGGCGCCGGGTGCGCACGGCCAGGGTGCCGAGGACCACCCCGAAGAGCACCAGCACCGGCAGCTGGAGGGGCTCGAAGTGGGCCAGCCCGAAGGCCACGGCCGACACCGCCACCGCCCCCGGCGCCCCGATCCGGGGCTGGAGGGCCCGGAGCAGTAGGCCCCGGAAGAACAGCTCCTCGGCCACCGGCGCCCCGACGATCACCACCGCCACCAGCAGGGCCACGCCCGCCCCGTGGGCCAGGCCGGTGAGGTGCTGGGCGGGCTGGCCGACCTCGTGGATCAGCCGGCGGTTGGACTGGAACGGCAGGTAGACGACGTAGTCGAGGACGTACTGCGACGCCACCCCCGCCACCGCCCCGATGACCGGGTCGGGCAGGCCGAAGCGGAGCCCGAAGTCGGCCACCGGGCTTCCCGCCCCGGACAGGCGGCTGACCCACAGGGGGGCCCCGGCCAGCCCGACCCACAGCCCGACGGTGCCCGCCACGAGGAAGCCCAGGCTGTCGGTGCGGTTCCCGTGGGCGCCGGCCCAGGCGCTGGAGGCCAGGACCGAGACGAACAGGCCGACCAGGTAGCCGCCCACCGCCCCGGACAGCCATCCGGCGCGGGAGGCCTCGTTCAAGGGGTGGGGCTCATCTGGTCCGGCTCGAACTGGCCCGGCTCAGCCGGTCGCGCCGAGCGGCTCCCAGCGCCGGTCGTCGACGAGAGACCAGCCGTCCGGGACCCGCAGGCGGTCGGCGTGGGCCGCGCACAGCGGCCACGCGCCCGGGACCATCGGGCCCGGCCCCAGGTCATCGAGCCAGACCGTGCGCTCCGCGTACTCGTAATGGAGGCTGGCCCCGGCGGCGGCCGCACACATGGGCCGTATGCACAACCGGGGAGGATCCATGCGATGACCATATCGACCCGGAAGGGCCAACCGGGGGACACGGGTCACCTAGCATTGCCGCAATGAGCCGTCAGCCCCTGGAGCCGAAGCCGGGGCGAGACAACGACCGTCCCGGCCTCGGAGTCAGCAGCCCGGACCAGAACTGGCGCTGGCTGGTGTTGGTCCTGCTCCTCCTGGTCGTCGCCGCCATCGTGCTCCCGCCCCTGTTCTCCAAGGCGGCCCGGACCCAGCTCAGCTACACCGAGTTCCTGAAGGACGTGAGCTCCCATCAGGTGACCTCGGCCGACGTCTCCAACGACACCGGCGTGATCACCGGTCAGCTGGGGGACGGCACCCAGTACGTCGTCGACGGCCCCCAGCCGGTGATCTCCGCCGACGTGGCCCAGATGCGCAGCGACGGGGTGAAGCTGAGCTTCCACACCCAGGGCTCGAACATCCTGGCCACGATCCTGTCCTACTCCCTGCCGTTCATCCTGATCATCGGCCTGCTGGTGTGGATGAACCGGCGGGCCCAGGGCCAGATGACCGGGATCATGTCGATCGGGCGCTCGCGCGCCAAGCTCTACAGCACCGAGCGCCCCCGCACCACCTTCGGTGACGTGGCCGGCTACAACGCCGTCAAACAGGAGATCCGGGAGGTCGTCGACTTCCTGAAGAGCCCGGGGCGCTTCACCGACATCGGCGCCCGCATCCCGAAGGGCGTGCTGCTGGTCGGGCCGCCGGGGACCGGCAAGACCCTGCTGGCCCGGGCGGTCGCCGGGGAGGCCGGGGTGCCGTTCATGTCGGTGTCCGGCTCCGACTTCATGGAGATGTTCGTGGGCGTCGGCGCCAGCCGGGTGCGGGACCTGTTCCAGACGGCGCGCAAGCAGGCCCCGGCCATCATCTTCGTCGACGAGATCGACTCCATCGGCCGCAAGCGGGGCGCCGGCCTCGGCGGGGGCCACGACGAGCGGGAGCAGACCCTCAACCAGATGCTCTCGGAGATGGACGGGTTCGACTCCTCCGAGGGGATCGTGATGATGGCCGCCACCAACCGGCCCGACATTCTCGACCCCGCCCTGCTCCGGCCCGGCCGCTTCGACCGCCAGATCGTCGTGCCCCTCCCCGATCTCGAGGAGCGCCTCCCGATCCTCCAGGTGCACTGCCGGGGCAAGCGGATGTCCCCCGACGTGGACCTGCGCCTGATCGCCCGCGGCACCCCCGGGATGAGCGGCGCCGACCTCGCCAACCTGGTGAACGAGGCGGCCCTCCACGCCGTGCGCCGGGGCAGCAACATGATCGAGCCCCAGGACTTCGAGGCCGCCCGGGACCGGATCCTCATGGGCCAGCGCCGGGAGTCCCTGGCCCTGTCCGACCAGGAGAAGGAGCGGGTGGCCTACCACGAGGGCGGCCACGCCGTGCTGGCCTACGTGCTGCCCGCCGCCGACCCGGTGCACAAGGTCACGATCCTACCCACCGGCATGGCCCTCGGCGTCACCCAGCAGCTGCCGATGGAGGAGCGCCACATCTACCCGAGGGACTACATCGAGGACTCCCTCGCCGTGCGCATGGGGGGCCGGGTGGCCGAGCTGCTCGTGTACGGGGACCTCTCGACCGGCGCCAACAACGACCTGGTGGGCAACACGGAGCTGGCCCGCAAGATGGTGCGGGAGTGGGGCATGAGCGACCGGGTGGGCCCGATGGCGTGGGGCTCCCAGGGCATGGTCTTCCTCGGGGAGGACCTGATGCACACCCGGGACTACTCCGACGAGACCAGCCGGGTGATCGACGAGGAGGTGGGCCGGATCCTGCGGGAGCAGGAGGAGCGGGCCACCGAGTACCTGAAGCGCCACAAGGGCGGCCTGGACAAGGTGGCCGCCGCCCTCCTCGAGAACGAGGCGATCGACGGCGCCGAGGTGACCCGGCTGGTCGACGAGGCCAACGGCGGTCCCGTCCACCCCGACCGGGTCGTGCCCCACTTCGGCACCACCGGGGCCACCGACTCCGGGGCGGCGGCGCAGGGCAACGGATCGTCGGCCGGGGAGCCGACGGTCCCGCTCGACCGCTCCAAGCTGTCCGACCAGTAGCGGCCCTCCCACCGGTGATCACCGGTCAGCCAGGGGAACGGGCCCCGGCGGTCGAACATTGACGGCCATGGACGGCCCCGCCCGCCCCGGCACCGGATCGTGGCCGATGTGGCTGCTCGGCCTGGTCGTGCTGATGGACTCGACCGACCAGAGCATCGTGCGGGGGGTCGTGCCCCAGCTCAAAGCGGGCCTCCACATCGGGGACCTGGCCGTCGGGCTGCTGATGTCGGCCTTCGTGCTCGTCAACGGCCTGGTCACCCTGCCCTCCGGCTACCTGGCCGACCGCTGGCACCGGTCCCGGACCATCGGCACCACGGTCCTGGGCTGGTCGGGGATATCCGCCCTGACGGCGGCCGCGCCCAACTTCGGGGTCATGCTCGGGATCCGGGGGCTGCTCGGGTTCGGGGCGGCGCTCACCGAGCCCTCGGCCGGCAGCCTGATGTCGGACCTGTACCCCTACGAGCGGCGGGGCCGGGCGTTCTCGATCCAACAGGCCATGACGTTCATCGGCTTCGCCCTCGGGGTGGGGGCGGGCGGCGCCGTCGGCACCGCCCTCGGATGGCGCTACGCCTTCCTGCTGGTCGGCGGGCCGGGCGTGCTCATCGGGCTGGCCTGCTACCGGCTCCGCGAGCCCCGCCGGGGCTGGTCGGACCGGCTCCACGCCGGGGTGGCCGAGGACCACGACGAGCCCGAGCCCCGCACCGACCTCCTGGCGGGGGGCGTGCGGAACTTCGTGCGCGAGATGGTGGCCGGCCTCCGCCAGGACCTGCGGATGATCTGGTCGATCCCGACCATGCGCTACGCCCTGGTCGGGGTGGCGACGCTGCTGTTCACCCTCACGGCGGTGAGCTCGTGGCTGCCCGAGTTCTACGAGCGCCAGCTCCATCTGCGGAACAACGCCGCGACGACGGCCTTCGCCCTGCTGGCCGTGGTGGGCGGGGTGCCGGGGATCCTGTGCGGGGGGTGGGTGGCCGACCACTGGGCCCCCCGGATCCGGGGCGGCCGGGTGGCGGTTCCGGCCTACTGCGTGCTGGCGGGCGCCAGCCTGTTCACCATCTCGTACCTGTGGCTGCCGTTCGCCGCCTGCTACGCCGTGGAGCTGGTGGGCCTGTTCGTTATGGCCCTGTCGGTGGCGAGCATCCGGGCCACCTTCTCCGACGCCATCCCCGCCAACCTGCGGGGGGCGGGCTTCGGCGCCTTCAACCTGGTGGCGGTGATCTTCGGCACGGCGGCGGCGCCGTTCGTGGTGTCGCTGCTGTCACAGATGTTTGGCAACGACCTGCGCACGGCGTTCCTGATCTCGACCCCGCCGGTCCTGCTGGGGGCCTGGATCCTGTTGCGGGCCCGGGAGCACCTCGAGGCCGACGCCGCCCGGATCTTCGCCGCCGTGGTGGCCGCCGCCCAGGCCGAGCAGGACCGGCAGGCCGCCCTGGTCGTGGATCTGACCGACGCGTCAGGACCCGACGGGGCTCGGGACGGCCAGGGAGACGCCGGGCCCCTTGACCTGGTAGAGGTCGCGCTCGACCACGACGGGGACGTCCGAGGTGACGACCAGGCCGAGGTCCGCCACCTGTAGGTGGTCCCCGAGGCGGAGGAGGGTGTGGCCCCCCGCCGGCACCACCACCTGCCCGAGCCCGGGCACGGTCCGCTCCGCCCCCTGGTTCAGGTAGGCGACCCGCACCGTCGCCGCCGCTCCGCCGGGGTCGGCCACCACCAGCCACTCGTCCTGGGTCGAGGTGGCGCCGCCGGCGGTCACCTGCCACCGGCGTGCCGTCCCGGGCGAAGCCAGCATCTCCGCCGCCCCCGTCCGTGCCGCCGGCGAGCCCACCACGACCGTGCCCTCCACCACCACCGGCGCCCCCTGGGACCGCACGCTGATCGAGAAGTCGTCCCCGGTCGGGATCCGGGGCTGGGCCGACAGGTCGAGGACCTGCTGGCCCCCCGGCGCCAGGTCGAGGTGGAACGGGGCCGACTGGCCCCGGGACAGGTGGGCCTCGACGGTCACCCGGGCCGGGTCTCCGGTCGGGTCGTAGACGTGGACCTGCTCGGCCAGGCCCGGGCCCACCACCCCGTCGGGCAGCCACCACGCCCGGGCCGGGGCCGGGGCCGCCGTGACCAGCGACACCCCGACCTGGCCGGGGATGGAGTCGAGCTGGAGCGCCGCCGCCACCAGCCGGCCCGCCCGCACCCCCACGGTGGTCGACACCGCCGACTGCTCGATGAGGTGGGAGCCGAGGTCGACCATGACGAGGGAGCGCCCCGGGACGAAGATCCCCTGGAACTCGGAGGGGGCTACCGGACCGGCGTCGTCGGCGAAGCTCAGGTCGGCGATGGCGTCCTCGGGGAAGGGGTTGAACAGGGCCAGGAGGGCGCTGGCGCCGTCCTTGGTCGTGCCCGCCGCCAGGTACCAGTCCGGGGAGGGGGCGGTGGCGCACGGCGCCGCCGAGGTCCCGAGCGAGCCCGATACCAGCAGCTCGGCCGAGCCCCCGGGCCCGAGGAAGACGACGGTGGCGGCTACGAACGGCGCGGCCAGCACGTCACCGATCCGCAGTGAGCCCCGCCCGTAGGGGCCGATGGCCACCGGCCGGCTGACCGGAGCCGGCGTCTTCTTGCCGGACTGGTTGGCGTAGAAGGTGGCCGTCCCCCGCAGGACCTCGGAGCCGGAGTTGGCGAGGACCAGGGTCCCGTCGGCCTGGCCGCTCTTCACCGAGGTGCCGGCGGCGCAGTACCAGGCGTGACTGCCGCCTTCCGTCGCGACGCGGCCCGCCGTGGGGATGCCCGGACCGCCCCCCGGCCCCGGGCCCGGCGGCGCCGCCTGCAGCCGCCATCCCCCGAGGGTGAGCGCCAGGAGGACCGCCGCGATCCCCGCCACCCCCGCCCGCCTTCTCATTTCTCATGGCGGTGGGCACCCGGGTCCTGCGGACCACGCCC
>DASUHN010000149.1 GCA_036273495.1 Acidimicrobiales bacterium
GCGACCCGCCCCACGGCCCGCCCCCCTCAGACGATCCGCGTCGAGTGGCCGCCCCAGTAGCGGTCACGCAAGAGCCGCTTGTACAGCTTCCCGGTCGGCAGGCGGGGCAACTCGTCGGTGAAGTCGATGGAGCGGGGGCACTTGAAGTGCGCCAGGTGCTCCCGGCAGAACGCCATCAGCTCCCGCTCCAGGTCGGGGCCGGGCTCGACCTCGGGGGCGGGCTGCACCACCGCCTTCACCTCCTCGCCCAGGTCGTCGTTGGGAACGCCGATCACGGCGGCGTCGAGGACCTTGGGGTGGGTGACGAGGAGGTTCTCGGTCTCCTGCGGGTAGATGTTCACCCCGCCCGAGATGATCATGTAGGTCTTGCGGTCGGTGAGGTAGAGAAACCCGTCGTCGTCGATCCGGCCCACGTCCCCGACGGTGCTGGCGGTCCCGGCGCCGTCGCGCGACTCGGCGGTCTTGGCCGGATCGTTGAAGTACTCGAAGTTGGTGGCGCCCCGGAACCAGACCGTTCCCTCCCGGCCCGGCGGGAGCTCCTTGCCGTCGTCGTCGAGGATCAGCAGCTCGCCGAGAACGCAGCGCCCCACCGTCCCCTTGTGGGCCAGCCACTCCTCCGAGTTGCAGAAGGTGAAGCCGTTGGCCTCGGTGGCGCCGTAGTACTCGAGGACGATCGGGCCCCACCAGTCGATCATCGCCTGCTTCACCGGCACCGGGCAGGGGGCGGCGGCGTGCACGACGGCCTCGAGCGACGACACGTCGTAGCGCGTGCGTACGTCCTCGGGGAGCTTGAGCAGGCGCGAGAACATCGTCGGGACGAGCTGTGAGTGGGTCACCCGGTGGCGCTCGACCAGCGCCAGGTACTGCTCGGGGTCGAAGTGCTCCATGATCACGGCGGTCGCGCCCAGCCGGATGGTGACCGACACGCTGGCCTGCGGCGCCGAGTGGTAGAGCGGGGCCGGGGACAGATACACCATCCCCTCGCGCATCCCGAACAGGACGCGCACGAACTGCATCACGGGCAGCGGCGTGCCGGGCGCGTCCTCGGGCAGGGGGCGGAGGATCCCCTTGGGCCGGCCGGTCGTCCCCGAGGAGTAGAGGAGGGCCGCCCCGAGCTGCTCGTCGGCGACCGGCTCGGGGGGGAAGGCCGCCACCGCCTCCTCGTAGGACTCGAACGGGGGCGGGGCCTCACCGGCGCCGGCGCCCACCATGAGGAACCGCTCGACGCCCGGACACTGGGCGGCGGCGGCCAGCGCCACGTCCCGCTTGCCGGCCGAGGTGATGAACACCCGGGCCTGACAGTCGTCGACGACGTAGGCCACCTCGTCGGCGCTGAAGTACGAGTTGACCAGCGTGTAGTACAGGCCGGTCCGCTCGGCGGCGCCCTGGAGCTCGAGGTAGCGGGGGTGGTTCTCCAGGAACATCGCCACGTGGTCCCCGCGCCGCAGGCCCTGGGCCCGGAACAGCTGGGCCAGCCGGTTGGCCCGCGCCTCGTACTCGGCATAGGTCACGGTCTCCCCCGTCGATCCCATGATCAACAGGGGCTGATCGGGATGGGCGCGGGCGTGGTCGGCGGCGTACATCGGCCGCGGAGCGTACCGCCGGCGCCTACCTTCGGGCCCGTGCCCCGCCTTCCGTCCGGTGAGCAGTACGACCTGGCCGCCGGTCCCTACCGCGCCGCGGTCACGTCGGTCGGCGCCACGCTGCGCGAGCTGTCCTGGGCCGGCCGCCCGGTCCTGTCCGGGTTCGGGCCGGAGAGCCGCAGCACGTCCGGGCGGGGCCAGGTGCTGGCGCCGTGGCCCAACCGGGTGCGCGACGGGCGCTACCGCTTCGGCGGCGCCGACCTCCAGCTCGCACTCGACGAGCCGGAGCAGGGCAACGCCATCCACGGCCTGGTGCGCTGGCTCGAGTGGGTCATTGTCGAGCACCACCCGGACCGGGTGTCCCTCCGGCACGTGATCTGGCCGCGCGACGGCTACCCGTTCCTCGTCGAGCTGGCGGTCACCTATGCCCTCGATGCCGCCGGCGGGATCACCGTGCGGATGGAGGCGGTGAACGGCGGCACCGACGCCTGCCCCTTCGGGGCCGGCTTCCACCCCTACCTCGGCGCCGGCCACCCCGTCGACGAGACGGTGCTCCACGTCCCGGCGGCCACCTCCCTCGTCACCGACGAGCGGTCGACCCCGGTGGGGCGCGAAGTGGTGGCGGGGACCGAGCGGGACTTCCGTTCCCCCCGGTCCGTGGGCCCGGTCCGGTTGGACACGTGCTATACGGACCTCTCGCGGGATGGACAGGGGCGGGCCGAGATCACGGTCCTGGGCCCGGGTGGACCCGAGACCACGGTTTGGATGGACGCGGCGTTCGGCTTCGCCATGGTGTTCAGCGCCGACACCCTGCCCCAGTCGCAACGGCGGCGGGCGCTGGCCGTCGAGCCGATGTCGTGTGCCCCCAACGCCTTCCAGTCCGGGGAGGGGCTGGTGGTGCTCGCTCCCGGTGAGCGGTGGGCGGGGACCTGGGGGGTGACGGTCAGAAGCTGACCGTGGCGCGCACCGGGAGGTGGTCGGACCGCCCGGCCTGCAGCACGGCCCAGTCGACCGGGCGCACGGCCCGGTTCACCATGATGTGGTCGATCTGGCTGTGGGGCCGCGGGCGGGGCCAGGTGCGCCCCCGCACCGCCCGCGACCAGCCGGGCATCTGCAGGGACAGCAGCGGGCCCCACATGTTCATGTCCCCGGCCAGGGCGGTGGGGCGGTCGGGCCCGGGCAGGCGGCGCACGAGCTGGCGCAGCTGCACGGGCGAGCCGTGCGACAGGTGGTCGAGATGGGTGACCACGTAGGTGAACCGCTCCCCGTCCACGTCGATGTCGGCGTGCACGGCCAGGCGCCGGGGAGCGGTGTCCATCGGCATCACGCGCAGGTCCTGCACCTCGGTCGCCACCACCGGCAGCCGGGACAGGAGCGACACCACCAGCGTTCCCTGGGCCACCGCCTCGGGGCACAGGCGGGGCCGGCGCCCGGTCACCCGGCCCCGGCCCATCACCGAGTGGCTGACCGTGTACCCGAGCTCGGCTGCGGCCCGGTCGGCGTCGCTCTTCTCCCCGTCCGGCAGCCACGACTCCTGCAGCGCGACCACGTCGGCGTCGAGGGCGCGGCACACCTCGACGGCGTCGAAGGGCCGGCCCTGCTTGTCGCGGCTCCAGTGCACGTTGTAGGACGCCAACGTGATCCGGGCCATCTCGCCCAACGTAGCGGGGTACCCCGCGGCCCTCGCGGCACTGCGCCGGCCGCCACCAGAGCTGTGGATCCGGGGCAGCGATCCTCCGCCCGAATGCATCGCGGTGGTGGGCACCCGCCGGCCCGACCCGGCCGGACGGGCCCTGGCCCGCGCCATCGACGCCGGCGTGGCCCGGCGCGGCTACGGCGTCGTATCGGGCCTGGCGCCGGGTGTCGACTGCGCCGCCCACCGCGGCGCCCTCGACGCCGGCGGGGGCACGTGGGCGGTGGTCGGCAGCGGCGTCGACCTGGCCGTGGGGCCCGGAGACCCCGACCTCGTCGGCGACATGCTGGCGGCCGGGGGCGGAATCGTGGCCGAGGTCCCGGCCGGCACCCCGCCCAGCTCGCGCACCCTGGTGGCGCGGGACCGCATCCAGTCGGGCCTGTCGCGCGCCACCGTCGTGGTGCAGACCGACCTGGCCTCCGGCACCATGCACACGGCGCGCTTCACCATCGACCAGGGCCGGCTGCTCGCGGTCCTCACCCCGCCTCCGTCCCCGCGCCCGGGCGGCTGGTCCGGCAACGCCGCCCTGACGGCGGCAACGGGATGTGACCCGGCCGTCCTGCGCGCCACGGGCCGGGTGGCCGCCCTCGTGGCCCGGCGCCGGCCCGCCGCCGACGTCGTGCTCCCGGCCGACGGGGACCTCGGCGCGCTGTGGGCGGCGCTCGGGGTGTGACCCCTGTCTCACCCCGCCGCTCTTGACGTGGCAAGCACCTGCTAAATATACTTAGCAACATGCCTACCGCCATTACCGAGATCACCAGCAAGGTCCAAGAGCAGCTCCTGGACGCCCTCCGCGCCGGCCAGGACGCCGTCGTCGACACCGTCACGAGCGTGGCCGGGACCGTCGAGCGGGTGCTGCCCGAGCCCGCCAAGGGGACCCTCGCCTTCAACCTGCCGCTGGCCACCGAGGCCGCCGACCAGGCGTTCGGCTTCGCCGAGAAGGTCCTCGACGCCCAGCACAGGTTCGTCACCCGCGTGCTGTCCGCCCTCACCCCCGAGGACGGGACCGCCGCCTCCAAGCCGGCCCCCAAGGCCGCCGCCAAGACCAGCACCGCCAACGCCGCAGCCTGACCCACCTCCCCCCGACGCGAAGGGACGGCCTACCCCCCAGGCCGTCCCTTCGCCGCGCGCCCAGCTCGAGGCGCTCGGCCGCTTCATCCGCAGCCAGCGGACCCTGGCCAACCTCTCGCTGCGCGAGCTGGCCGAGCGGACGAGCGTCTCGAACCCCTACCTGAGCCAGATCGAGCGGGGCCTGCACGAGCCGTCGGTGCGGGTGCTGCGCTCGATAGCGCGGGCCCTCAACGTTTCGGCCGAGAGCCTGCTGGCCCAGGCCGGCCTCCTCGAGGGGACCGACCCGACCCGACCCCCGACCACGGTCGAGGAGGCCATCCGGGCCGATCCCGACCTCACCGACAGCCAGAAGGAGGCGCTGCTCAGCGTCTACCGCAGCTACCGGAGCGCGACGACCAGGCCGGATTGACGCTGGCCGCCAGCTGGGGGACCCCCCACACCGCCGACACCGGGCGCAGCACGTGCTCGAAGGTCGACCACCCGCCCGACCCCGGCAGCGGCTTGTTCTCGAGGATGTCGGTGACGGCGACGTCCGCGTTCGGGTCACCGAGGGTGCCGCTGTGGAACGCAGGCACCACCACCGTCGGCACCTCGGGATCGGGATCGTCGGGGGACGCCACCGCGTCGGCAACCGGCTCCACCGCCGCCAGGTGCACCCCGCTCGGCGGACAGGCGAGCAGGGACTGGATCACCGGCGCGTCGGTCTCGATGGAGCGGAACAGCGGCGTGCCGGGGGACACGTGCAGCGGCGACAGCCCGCCGAGCGCCCCGCTGAGCGCGGCCAGTCCCTCCCGGCCGACCACCCCCCACCCGTCGGTCCCCGGTGGCGGGTAGAACACCCGGCCTGGGGTGACCAGCGGGCTCAGCAGCACCACCTGGTCGACCGGGGCGCTCCGGTAGCGCGCCAGGTACGTCTCGGCCACGAGGGTCCCCTCGCTGGCCGCCACGATGCTGACCTTGCGGTGGGTGCGCAGAGCAAGGGCGTTCACCTGGGTCGCCATCTCGGCGTCGAGGGTCGTGAGACTGACCGACGTGTCGGACGGGTCGTAGGCGAGCGGCCGCCCGGTCCCGTCCAGGCCCTTGTAGGAGAAGCGCTCCTCGTCGAAGGGCCCGGCCAGCCACGGGCCGCTCGTGCCGTCCCACCGCGTGCCGAAGCCCGACGCGACGAGCACCGGTGTCCCGGCGGCGGGCCGGGGCGCCCCCGCCGCCTCCCGGGCCCGGACGCGCTGGTCGTGGGCGCGCGCCGTCGTAACGGCGAAGCCGATCTCGGTGCCGCCGCCCACGACCGCGAGCAGCAACACGAGGGCCGCCGGGGCCACGGGGGCAAAGCGACGTGATCTCCGCTCCGACGTCATGGCCCCCACGACCCCGTTCCACGCCCAGGCGTTGAACAGTCCCCCCGCCGCCGCGACCGGCACCGCCCACCCACCACGGTCGTGGGAGACCAATCCTCCGCATGCGCTCATGACCACGAACGTGAGGGCTATCCATCCCACGGCCCGCAGCGGCACCGTCCGCCGCCACCAGTCCGTGCTCACCGCCCCTCCGTTGGTGAGCAGGGCCACG
>DASUHN010000150.1 GCA_036273495.1 Acidimicrobiales bacterium
GGCCGAACCGGTGCGGAGCCAGTCTCTGATCGCGGCACGGCTCACTCCAGACTGGCGGGAAGCCTCCGAAAGGCTGATCCCGCTAGCGCACAGTTGCGTCACTGACTCCACGACCTCGGCGGAGTAGGTCACGGCAACTAGTCTATCGAACGTGTGTTCCCTTGCCGGCCTCTGGTGATATCGAAATCTCGGGGGGTGGGTCGGCCACGGCGGGCCGTAGACTCCCCGGACCATGTCCAGGTCCCAGGTCGAGCGCCGCCTCCTCGAGGTGCACGCCCGGCTGAAGAAGGCGCGAGAGGAGCTGGTGGTGCTCGACGAGCAGCTGGCGGCGCTTAACGACGAGGCGGACGACGCCCGCGTCCGGGCCCTGGTGAGCGAGAGGCCGGGGGCCGAGCGGGAGCACCGGGAGGCCCAGAAGCACGCCGACGCCATGGCCCGCAGCCGCGTCGCCGTCGTGGCCGGCATTGCCGAGCTCGAGGGCACCCAGAACCGGTTGCTCGACGAGCTCGTTCCCGGGTCGGCTTGAGCGGCGGGGAGGGGCACCAGGTGGGAGTGCGCGTGGTCATAGCCGAGGACGAGGCCATCATCCGCCTCGACCTCAAGGAGATCCTCGAGGAGGAGGGCTACGAGGTCGTCGGGGAGACGGGCCGCGGGGACGAGGCGGTGGAGCTCGTCCGCCGCCACAAGCCCGACCTGGTGATCCTCGACATCAAGATGCCGGGGAAGGACGGCCTCGAGGCGGCCCGGGAGATCACCGCCGACCGGTCCGCCGCCGTGCTCATCCTCACCGCCTTCAGCCAGCGCAACCTGATCGAGGACGCCCGGGACGCCGGCGCCCTGGCCTACCTGGTGAAGCCCTTCCAGAAGGGTGAGCTGGTCCCCGCCCTGGAGGTGGCGCTGGCGCGCCACTCCGAGATCCGGGCCCTGGAGGACGAGAACCGCTCACTGGCCGAGCAGCTCGAGACCCGGCGCGTCCTCGACCGGGCCAAAGGCAAGCTCATGGACGAGTTCGGGATGAAGGAGAACGACGCCTTCACCTTCATCCGCAGCTCCGCCATGCGCCAGCGCGTCAACCTGCGGGAGGCCGCCCAGCAGGTCCTGGACGGCACTCTCGTGCCGGACCAGACTTGAACAAGCTCCTCCTCCTGGACGGCAACTCGCTGGCCTATCGGGCGTTCTTCGCCCTTCCGACCGACATGGCCACGGCTTCGGGGCAGGTCACCAACGCCGTGTTCGGCTTCACGTCGATGCTGATCAACCTGCTGCGGGATCACCGGCCCGACGGCATCGCGGTGGCCTTCGACCGGCCCGAGCCCACCTTCCGTCACGAGATGGCGGACGACTACAAGGCGGGCCGGGCCGAGGCGCCGGACATCCTCCGCCAGCAGATGGGCCTGGTCCGCCAGGTGGTCGACGTGCTGGCCATCCCGACGGTGGAGATTGCGGGCTACGAGGCCGACGACGTGATCGCCACCCTGGCCACCCAGGCGCGCGACGAGGGCATCGAGGTCATCGTCGTGACGGGGGACCGTGACACCTACCAGCTGGTCGAGGACCCGCTCGTCAAGGTGCTCTACAACCGGCGGGGGGTCTCCGACTACGTGCTGTACGACGAGGCCGGGATCAAGGAGCGCACCGGGGTCACGCCCGAGCTGTACCCCCAGTACGCCGCCCTGCGCGGCGACACGTCCGACAACATCCCGGGCGTCCCCGGGGTGGGGGAGAAGACCGCCGCCAAGCTGCTCCTGGACTACGGCAGCCTCGAGGGGATCTTCGCCAACCTCCACAAGTGCACGCCGAAGCTGGGCGAGAACCTCGGCGCCCACGAGGACCAGGTGTACCGCAACGCCCTGCTCACCCCGCTCGTGCGCGACGTGCCCCTCGACGTCGGCCCCGACCAGCTCGAGATGGGGGCCCTGGACAAGGACGCCACCCGGCAGCTGTTCAACTTCCTCGAGTTCCGCACCCTCTGGGACCGCCTGATCGAGGCGCTCGGAGAGGTGGACGCGACAGCCGCCCCCCCCGAGGCCACCGCCACTGTCGACGTCAGCCTGGAGCGGGCCGAGAGCTCGGAGACCGCGGTGAAGGCCCTCGGCACGCTGGCCGGCGCCGATCGCATCGCCCTCGAGGCGGCGTGGGAGGCGACCCCGGGGCGGTCGGGTCTGATCGGCCTGGCCCTCGTCGATGCCCCGGCCGATCCCGCCGCCGGCCAGGTGACGCCGGCCGTCTGGCTGCCCGCCGGCCTCCTGACCGACGGCAAGGTCAGCGACGCCGTGTGCCGGGTGCTCGGTGACGCCCCGGTCGTCGCCCACCGGGCCAAGGAGCTCATGCGGGGCCTGCTCGTCCACGGCGTCGACGTGCGCAACCTGGAGATGGACACCGCGGTGGCGTC